>CATMIM010000094.1 GCA_950068635.1 uncultured Candidatus Poseidoniales archaeon | reverse complement strand
CGCCCGATCGCCTTGCGAAGCACGGCCCCGTAGTGTCCACGCCCAACCAAGAAGCCGACCAGGACCATGGTGATGAGAGCGCCGACCCCCTGGTAGGCCATAAATGGAAACTCCGAGACACCGAAGACAATCGTCTGGTCGGAGGACAGCCCCGAAATCAGAAACGCCTCCTTCTCGAACTTGGCAAACAAGTGAAAGAACCAGATACCGGCCGCGATATTGGCATTGATGAAGTAGGAGAACCCGACAAGGGCGAAGCTGATGGTGATCTGGACCGACTGAAATCCCACAAAGGGGATGATCCACTGGAGCGGAACTACGGGCACCCCAGGCTCGTATGTCTGCAGCGCTTTCAAGCTCCCAACGGTCAGGGGAATGGCGCAGGTGTGGCTCGACAGTGAGGCCTGCAGGCGGATCAGCAGCTGGTCACCTTCCACCGCCAACTCGCCGCTCTCGAACTGCGGGAGCGAGGAGACATCCAGACTTGTCCCATTCCACGAGATGTTACCCTCCTCGGCGAATCCCGGGCCATGCAACAGTGCTGCCGAGTCATCTGACACCTGCAAGGCGATTCCGTATGGCACCCCCGACGAACTGGTGACCGCCAGGGCTACCATCTCTCCGTCGAAGGCGGGCAGGTCGATGTCCCGCGACGGTATGTCCTCGCTGAGGGCCGAGAAACGCACCCCACTCGAATGAAGTGAGAGCACTGCGCCGTCACCGACCGATACCATTCCCGTGATCGCATTGGCCATCTCATCGGGAGGAATCCATTGGAACCATTGGCTGGTCTCGCGCTTCTGTACGGACAGTCCCGCGGGAGTCGCGTACCAATCAGCCACATCATCGACGACGAAGCCATTGACCTCCGCAGTGAGCAGCCCCGTCAGGTTGACTCCTTCGTGGCTGAGCCCTGCCAGAGGTGCCATCAGCATCTCGACCACCGATGCATTGGGAGCGATGGTCGTGAGGTTCTCTCTCAGGCTCTCGACCTCGACGCCGCTCAGCAGACCATCACCGGCGGTGCTCTGGACGGCTAGGGAGAACTCGTCAGGAATCGTCGCGATATCGAGGCCTGCATCGATTCCGAGCAGCGCAGCGTCGAACGAGGAGTTGAGGCGGGGCAGAACCCTCTGCTCGGCGGCGAAGGCGTCGAGCAGTCCTCCGGTCGCTGACATGGCGATGCGGTTGATCTCCCCCGTGCGATGCCTCAACTCCTGCGCGACGGCGAGTTCGGTGAAGATGGCGGTATCACCACCTTGAACAAATCCTGTGGCCGTGGTGGACACGATCGCCTGGACAGTGAAGTTGGCCATCGGACGGCTGACGACGCCAGCATTGATGTCGGTCCATGAGACCTCGAGTCGGTCGCCGATCCGCAACTCCAACTGCTCCGCGGTATGTTCGTTGATCACTACATTCCCGGTCTCGATGTCCGAATAGTGGACCCCACCTGAGCCACCCAGAGGATTCCAGGTTCCAGTCTGCTGTAGTTCCCCATCCATGGCGAGCCAGTGCGCGTGCGGCTCGACCGTCTTGCGGTCGGGCACCTTGATGGAGACGGAGGTCTTGATGCCGATGGACACGGCGTCGATGTCGGAATCTGATGCCATGTCATTGACGAAGTCCAGCGCACTGCTCTGGTTCCACCAGACCGGGAATCCGTTGATGTCGGTTCCTTGGATCACGATGTCCGTCTCATCCAGCGCCTCGGTGAACTCGGCATTCAGGGTGGCATCCAGACTGTCGCCGACCACCAGACTGCTGGAGATGATCGCTGAACCGACCAACAGGCCGATGACGATCAGCGCCGTGTTGCGCTTCCTGCGGCGCAGGTTGCGCAGCGCCATGGTGCCGATGATCCTCTGGCGCGGTTCCAGCAGCAGGCGAAGGGATGAGTGGATGATGATGGCGACTACGAGTCCGAGGAACAAGGCGGTTGCTCGCCAACTGTTGGTGATGCCGTCGGGTGAATCCTCGATGGCGCTCAGGACCAGGTGGTACACCAGCGCTATCGACAGAAACGAAACTGCCCAGACCGCGACCTTGCGGACAGCGGAGAGCAACTTCGGGTCGACTGCCATCTGAGAACCTCGTTCACTCCTCGGAATCGGAGGATTCGACGAGTTGTTCATCGGAGACGATCAATCCATCTCGAATGGTGACGATCCGGGTGCACTTCCGAGCGATCTCCTCCTCGTGCGTCACCAGAAGGAACGTGATTCCATGTGAGCGATTCAGATCGACCAGCAGATCGATGACCACCCCTGACGTGGATGTGTCCAGGTTGCCTGTTGGTTCGTCAGCAAGGATGAGCGCGGGCTCGTGTACGAACGCGCGGGCGATGGTCACTCTCTGCTGCTCTCCCCCTGACAGTTCAGCCGGCAGATGCCCGGCCCAGTCGCGCAATCCGACCGACTCCAGTGCTGAGAGCGCCCTCACCCGCGCCTCCTTGGGAGCGATGTCGTTCATCAGCAGCGGCAACTCGACGTTCTCCACAGCTGACAGAACAGGCAGCAGGTTGAACGACTGGAAGACGAAGCCGAGACGCTGTGCTCGCATCTTGGTTCGCTCCCTGTCCGACATCTCGGAAATCTGCCTGCCATCTACGAGCACCTCTCCGGCAGTGAACTCATCCAGGCTGGACACGCAGTTCAGCAGGGTCGTCTTGCCGCACCCTGATGGACCCATGATGGCGACCATCTCTCCCGCTTCGATCGACAGGTCGACGCCGCGTAACGCCTGCACCTGATTCGAACCGGTTTCGTAGACTTTCCAGAGCCCTCTCGCCTCTATTACAGAACTCATGTGCGCGCGAGAGAGAGCCATGTATTATACTCCCGTTCATGCCCCCTCAACCGATGAGTGAGGAAGACGTCAGGAAGGTGGTCAAAGTGACCGTTCGCCTGTTCGGCCCGTTGGTGGACGAATTCGGGGTCCGCGAACTCGAAATCCCGATGGAGCTCGGAGCGACGATCGCCGACCTCGCCACCCGCCTGGAACTGGCGCAGGCATTGGAACAAGGAGTCAAGGTGGCTCAGGATGGCACGTTCTGCCCTCCGGAGACCGAACTCATCGACGGGGCAGAGGTGGCGTTCCTCCCCCCGGTCTCGGGTGGATGAGATCGGTCGATTGTCAATTGTGGTTGGCTCGATGCGGGAGGCAGCAGTATGTTCCGAATCGAAGCGGCGCGGGGCGAATCCTTGAATGGGTGAGTCCGACACGACAGGGTCGAGTGAACTGACATGGGTACGCCAGGCGTCAGCGAACTGCTGCTCATCCTCGGGATATTCGTGCTCTTCTTCGGAGTGGAACGACTGCCCAAGATCGCCCGCGCCCTGGGACAGGCGAAAGGTGAGTTCAACGAGGGTATGTCCGACAGCCGGCGAGGCGAGACCGAAGCCGATCTCGACCGCGGCGGCCAGACCGAGACAGCCGCGATCTCGACGGAAGCCGATGTCGAAGGGATGACCGTGGACGAAGCTCGCGTCGCCGTCGAAGAGGAGTGAGTCAGCGACTGCTCAGCCGCATCTCGTTCCCGCACTCAGGACATTCCGTGGTCTCTTGGCGGCTCTCGCTCTCCTGTTCTGCGGCCGCGGCCTGATGACCGCAGGCACGGCACATGAGCCGCCACTGCCGGCGCTCGCTGATCCCTTCGGTCAGGACAGCGCGATACGGGATTCCAGCGCTCTCGGCGCAGTTCATCAAGCGGTAGTCATCGGTAACGAGTTCAGCGCCCATCTCGAGCGCCAGCGCGAGCAGGCTGACATCTGTCGGTGAGAGTCCTCCGAGGTCTCCTGTGGATCGCGCGATGTCACGGGCGCGAGCGACCGCCGTCTCCGACGGCTCACGCCACTCCAGAGTCACCCCTTCGAGCAGCAGCGCTCGTTCCTGCGAGAAGCGTTCCACCTCCCTCCTCTGTGCCGGAACCACCGAACCCAGAGCCAGTTCCTCGATGGGCCAATGGAGCAGCGCGGAAGTGTCGAGCACTCGTGGCACAGGCTCTCCATCGGTCATGTCCGCGTCGCTGCTGGCCGCTGCCATAGCGGTGCCGGTTCGCTCTCGCCGCCGTTCGCAGGAGCCGAACCTTCATGCACAGCAGCCAG
This sequence comes from uncultured Candidatus Poseidoniales archaeon, assembly GCA_950068635.1. GTDB lineage: Archaea > Thermoplasmatota > Poseidoniia > Poseidoniales > Thalassarchaeaceae > JAKUTA01. The sequence goes on along the minus strand of CATMIM010000094.1, from coordinate 1,498 downwards.
CGGGCTGCCGACATGGCTTTCTGGACCGTCTGGACCGACCCGACTCTTGCGTGGTTCGCCGACAACGGACTGGTCGGGCTCGGTCTGCTCACATTCACGGAGGCGTTCATCCAACCGATCCCACCGGACCTGCTCGTTCTCCCGATGGCTGCCTCAGCCAACGACCCGGCTCGACTGACGCTCATCTTCCTCGTCGTCACCCTGTCGAGTGTTCTCGGTTCACTCGTCGCCTGGTGGATGGGCGAACGGTGGGGGAAGCCGTTGCTCGACCGGTTCGCAAAGCCCTCGACCGTGCGCAGGTTCGATACACTGGTCACCCGCTACGGCGCCTTCGGGGTGTTCATCGCCGCTCTCTCCCCGATCCCCTACAAGGTGCTCGGGTGGTGTGCTGGGATGGGGGGCATGGACCGCCGTCAGTTCATCGCCGCTGGCCTGGTGGGCCGAAGCCTCAGGTTCGGCGCGGAGGTTCTGCTCGTGGGCCTCTACGGAGACCTGCTGCTCAAGTTCCTGCAAGGACCGGGATTCATGGTGGTCAGTCTAGCCGCAGCATTGCTCGCCTGGCCCGCATGGCGTTGGTGGGATGGGCTCGATGAGATGCCAGATGAGGAGGAGTGAGAACTGTCTCAGTGTTGGATGGCTGTTCAGCGCCTGACCGATTTGGTTATGCACATTCCGCCGCCCGCTCGCGGTGCTGAAGCCCCGTTGGTGTAGCCCGGTCCATCATCCCGGCCTTTCGAGCCGGTCACGCGGGTTCGAATCCCGCACGGGGCACTTGAGCAGAATCCATCAGTACAATTGACCCGCGCTGGCGCGAACGACCGGGGCGCAGGTCCTCATTCAGTTCGCGCTCACCGTCGAACGTGACAGCAGAGAATCGCGTGTTCGAAGGTCCCGTACGAGGCATTATGCTGTTCAGTAGACGGAGCGCTTTCGGTATGAGGCGAGCAGACCGGTGAGGATGACCCCGGCCACGGCGCCGAACGCCAGCCCCTGTCCACGGGCGCCGCTGCCTGCGAGGTCCTGGAAGGCGAGCGCCAGTGCGATGGTGATCGGTCCGATGAACACCAGAAAGCGCAGCATCCACAGTCGTAGAGAGGGGCGCTCGCCCATCGGCCTCAAGGTGATGGACCCGGCCTTAGGAATCAACTGCCAATCGAGTTGGCGCGCTACCTGGTTCAGCCGCTCATTTACCAGCGGACGTAGCACTGGGCGGCCGTGAGCAGAATGCTTGCCCCGTCCCGTGACGATGCGCAATCTGCCGATGCGTTCGCGATTCTGGATGATGATGTCGAGCATCTTGCGCGCACCCTCTGCGTCCATGTCGTGTAGATCAACGGTCATCGTTCCCCTGTCCAAGCGAACGTGGGTGTCCAGCCGCCACGCCTTGTCCTGCGCCCATGGTAGGGATGCCGCATGCGCCTCCAGCGGACGCAGCAATTCCCTCAGGCTGGCCAGCTCGTCCTCTCCGACGCCGACTAGAGTCAGGCCCCCGGCCTCG
>CATMIM010000093.1 GCA_950068635.1 uncultured Candidatus Poseidoniales archaeon | reverse complement strand
CGTCGGGTGGAGAATCGGTGTCCGCGATATCGTAATCGCCGTACTCCACTCCAACCTTGAAGCTGTGCGCCTTGTTGGGGTCGTTCCACGCAGCGAAGGTGTTCACGACGGAGTCGAACTCGACTACAGTGATGTTGTCCCAGTCACCGGCTGCCCAGCCAGTGGCCGGGTTGTACGCTGGCCAGACGAGCATCCAAGCGTCCAAGTCCTCGAAATCGGTTGCTGGCACCCCGATAGGAGGCTGAGTGACGGTCTCTCCCCAGTTGCCCAGCCGCAGGTCCCCGTAGACCTTGTTGGCCAGGTTGTCCAGTTGGGTCACCTTGTGGTTGGTGGCCGCGTTGTTGCGGTCCGAGCCACCGATGAAGGTCAGCAGGCGCTGCTGACCCGAGGCGATCCCCTCGAGGTCGAGTGCCACGATGTCGTCAGCACCATCCCCCGTGATGTCCCCCACTTGGAAATTCCACACGATGTCCCCCATGGTGTGCACCGCGTCCTCGACGAACACTCCGTCGCACTCAGGATTGGTGAGCACAGTCAGGTTCCCGCGAACCACTTCAGTGGTTCCATAGACCTGGATGTTGCCCTGATAGAAGACGATGTCATCGTTGCCATCACCATCGATGTCACCGACCTCGACATTGGTCGCATCCGCCATGTCCATCCAATCCTGACGTCGGGATGCGTTGTTCGAGACCCAGATGTCAGAGCGTTCCTGGTAGGTTCCACCATCGTTCCACAATATCGACAGGAAGTTGCCCATGTCGCTTGCAGTGACGATGTCCTCATCGCCGTCACAATCGAAGTCGCCGGTGGCGAGGTCGGTAGGGTCGCGGGCAACCGGATAGTGCTTCGCGTTGCTGGCCGTGACGTCGATCGCCCCTACCAGCACCGAGAGCACCATCAAGCCGACCAGCAGAAGGCTGCGGCGGCGCACATTACTCAGATTCAATTCAGTCGCATGACTCATCATACGAGGCGGCGACTCTAGGTTCTCTTATTACTCCTTTCGTGCGCGTGTGCGAAGGAACCGTCAATGAATGCGGCGCAGTGCAACGTTTTTCCGGCTGGCGAACCGTTCGCCGAGACCATTCGAAGTAACATTCTCAGGGGGCATTCATCCAGTTGGGTTCGGGGCCATATCCCAGCCTCTCTCCTCCGTGGATCTTCACCAGTCTTCCAAGCCGATGCTGCGCCTCAAGCCAGCTCTCGAGCATCCCCTCTTCCATATCGCTCCTGTCACCGATCGCCTCGAAGATGACGTCCGCCGGAAGTCCCATCACCCCGAACCGACGTACTGCGATGCGAAACAGTTCGCGAAGCCACCCCTCAGCCAGCGGCTCGCTGCTGGTGAACCCCTCTGGAGGCTTCGGGGGCTCGTCGTAATCGTCGAGGATATCTCCCAGTTCCTCTCCAGAGGGTGAGCGGGGTTCAAAGAATCCGAGTTCACGTATCTCCTCATCGAGATCGACACCACCGATCGTCCGTAGGCGCTCCGGAAGCCGTGAAGGGTCAGGGGGTGGGCCGACCAGTTCGTGCTTCTTTGGTGCTCGCCGGCGCTCCTTGCTCGGAGCGCTCGTTCCCGCATCAGTCCGTTCCGCACCTCCCGCTTGCAGCGGTTGCAGCCATCCTACCTCCTCGAGACCGAGTTCCTGCCGCCAGCGCTCGACCCACTCGGAATCACCCTCCAACAGCACCTCGACATCCTCATCCATGTCGCGGAAGCGATAGCGCACCGGTCCGGAGATTGACGCCATCACCGGCTTTCCCCCCACTCAGTCCATGAACCAAACGACGTGCGGTGCTGGAACGTGGTGGACCTCACAGACGAGTGAATCCGCCATCCTCATCCTTCAACCATTGCTTTCCGTCAGCGTCGATGTAGGTGGTGGTGCCACCATCCTTGACGAACCGGCCTCCGTCGGGCAGACCAAGGCGCGAACTCACCCTCTTCTTCTCCTGTTCCGGTGACTCATCCCCGGTCACCTCAGCATCCTCATCGACTGGAGATTCGAATGGGTCTGGAGGTTCGATCGAGAACAGCGACTGATCGTGCTCCGGCTGGGCGTACGGGTCCTGTGCATCCTTCCAGCGGTTGTAGCCGGTCAGGCTGAGCAACCCGATCAAGATGAGCAGCAATGTGAACAACGCCACTTTCGCCGGGCCGGGCATGTCGCTCGAACTCTCCAAGTCGGGTTCTCCTCCGAGGCCGGTGCCGTCGTCGGTGGTCTGACCGGCGTAGGGCACGAACAAGGGGTCGGCGAGGAACAAGCGGTACTCCACGGGACCGTGGACCGCTTCGGTGGCATTTCCCGTCCAATGGTTGGAGGGAAGCACCCTCACTATCTCGAAGATGAGGGCATGGATGCCACTGTACGAGGAGTTCTCCTCAGCATAGCACTCGAATCGAATGCTGTCCAATGGTACGACCTCGACCGGCTGGCTGGGCCCGCAATCGAACGGGGATTCAGCATCGGATGGTGCACCGAGGAACTGGAGGGTGCCGTTGACTTCACCGATGTTGGTCACCATGCACTCCTGCGTGTGTGAGGTCACCGAGAGCCTGCCCATCTTGCCGAACCGCGAAATGTCGTCAATGCTGGTGGTGTGTTCGGAGGACCCGCACTGGGTGGACCATTCGGGGTGTGGGGGTTCGACGATGCTGAACTCGGAGGTCGCAGTCCTGATCGGGACGACCCAGTCCGGAGTGCTGACAGTGGCCACTACCAGATGCTGCCCGAATCCGAACTGCTCCCAATCCTCGTACCACTCGAGGATGCCATCTGTGGTGGCCGTGTGCACCAGTTCACCATCCACCTCGACCTGCAACTGCACCGTGCAGCCGATCGCGCATCCGGTGTCGACGCGGAAGAGCACTGGTCGCGGCTCGAGGAGAGCGGAGTCCGTCGGGTGGATGATGTCCACGGTCAGGATGTCGGAGTCCGCTTCGAGGTAGATGCTCGCATCAGCACCTAGGGCGAGATCAGAGGCGGTGTTGTTCGACCCGTCGATGACGTGCAGTTCGAGGTCGTGGTTGCCGGGCAGCAGCCCGGCGGTGTTGAACTGCACGCTGGCGTTCTGCACCAACTCACGCGTGCCTAGCCAACCACGGATCTCGCGCAGGAACAACTCCGCGAGGTGGGCGTGGCCGAGGTCGTTGGGGTGGCTGCCGTCGTCGGCGATCCATTCAGGGTGTTCCGCGTTGCTGTCGATGATCGGAACGATGGTCACATCTGGGCGCGTGCTGACGATGTCCCTCAGAATCGCGTTCTTCTCGCTGATCGCCTCGAACTCGTAGAAGGAGTAGCAGCCTCCGGGTCCAGAGCCGATGTGGCAGATGTAGTCAGGGTCGATGCGCAGTTCTCCGAAGAAGACGTGTGCTCCAGTTGAAGCGATGTCGTCGAGCAACTTCGGATAGTTGGTGCGCCAGGAAGATGTATCAGATGACAGGTAATCGCTGAACGGCAGGATCGTGACGATGTCCGGATTCGATGAATTGATCTCGCCCCATTTGCCGCGGAAGTCCATGACCCGTCCGCCATCCTGCGAGAGGTTGTTCAATCTGACCTCCCCGAATTCGTCCTCGAGCGCCCTGTGGATGAGCCCCACCTGGCTGTGATTCTCATCGCTGGCCCCCGTCCCAGCCGCCGTGGATGAGCCCAGCGCCACATAGGAGAGGACAGGATGGATCTCCGCCTGCTCGGTCAGCGGCAGGGTGATGGGATTCCCGTCGTCGACGGTGAACGTCGCGTTCGTCGAATCGCTCGCCTGCTGCAGCCAACTGGCATTGATACGCCAACCATCGGCCGCGACCCCCTGCTGCTGCACGCTGAACGACATCTCGATCGGCTTGGTCTGGTCCACGACTGCAATCTGGAACACGAACGGCTGCGGCTCGATCGGGTTCCAGTAGTGCCAACTGCGCTCGTTGAGGTTGGGGTCGATCGCTATGTACTCCACGCGCAGGAAGCCGAGATCACTAGCCCACGGTGTGTACGAGCCGCGATACTCCTTGGTGTCAGAATCCCAAGGCATGAACACCTCGAACGGGGCTGAGTTGTTGCTGGCGTTGAACACGAGCGCACGCACGTGCAGGTCGGTGCGGCCGAATTCAGCCTCGGTATACAGCGTGACGATGTCTCCCGGTTCCATCTGGCAGACGTTGCCGTCGGTGATCATGCAGCCGCTGGTTGTGGACCCGATCAACCCCGGATACACCGGACGGAGCAAGACCCGATCGTACCAGTCAGCCACACCTCCTGGATGGCGCTGGTTGCCGACCGCGTCCTCCAACCATATCCAGAGCGCCATCGTATCTCCGTATTCAACCGAGAACACCGTGGTATCGAAGACGGCGGTGTAGGCATTGTGGACAGTGTCCCAGGTCATGTTCCCGAGCGACGCCGGTGGCCATCTGCTGATCGTCGAGAGTCCCTCGAGGTGCCAGTTCACCAACAGGTCCGACTCATTCACAAGCACACGCACGCGAATCTCCATCAGGTCCCCGAACCTTGCCGTGGTGACCTCAGTGCCAGCGACGAGGAAAGTGACGTCCGCCACCGACGGCGCGATGTCGTCGATGAAGGTGATGTTCAGGTTAGACAACGTGATCGCATGCTCGTCGAGAGCGTCTCCGGAAGCAGTGAGCGGGAACAAGGGGAAGTCCGCGGTGGCCCAACCCCCAGAGATGGAAGTGGCATGTGCGGTCATGGCGTTGACCAGACTGCCGTTGTCACCGATACCCAGCGTCAACTCGTACGGAATGGCCGCCAGTTCCATCATGAAGCTGCTCATGTACGGTGTGGAACTCGCCGCGCGGATGTTGAGCGTGCCCCAATCGACTCCCGTGGATGAGGAGGACGTTCCTTGAGATGGCCAGTTGCTCTGCAGCAGCGCCTGAGGGATGCTGATGGTGAGGCCGTAGGAGGGAATCTTCGAACTGTTGATCACCATTATCGTCGCGCCGCCGAGCGACACCGTGACGTTGCCATCCACGAGGAAATTCGGAGGGGTGAGATGCAGCCATCCTTCTGCGACTGGCTTCGCATCGACGGGCAACCACAGAACCGAGTCTGTGTACCCCATCTGCGCGTCGTCGCTGCCGTTGTCGACAAGCCCCAGCGGGCCTGCGAAATACATCACAGGGTTGGCTCCGGGTGTGTTGGAGACGTCGAGCGAGAGGTCGTGTACAGCCTCCCAGTGGAAATTACTGCTGTCAATGACCGTGATACGTGGCGTCGTGCTGTTGTTGAGCGCTGACAGATTGAGTTGCAGTTGCATCCAGGTGAACGGTGGCACATCCGAACCGGACAGGTTGACCGGACTCCACTCCGACCAGGTCTGGTTGTCAACCGTCCAGCGCATCGAGCCGTTGACCGACGTATTCGCAGGAATGTTGGCGGTGAGAACGAAGTGCGTCCCGATGTGCAGCACATCCTCGCGGCCGATGAGCGGACTCACCCAGGTACCGTTGAGCGCATACGTCGGAGCGCCGCCCCAGCCTCCGAAGGCTCCGGTGAAGGCGAAGCCAGCGTTGCCGTTGCCCCCCGCCACGCCGATGGAACCGCTTCCGTAGGGCCAACCTCGCGCACCGCCTGTTCCACCATCCGCATGGTAGGCGC
>CATMIM010000092.1 GCA_950068635.1 uncultured Candidatus Poseidoniales archaeon | reverse complement strand
GGCCAGTTGCTGGCCCGCCTCGGCCGCCTCCTGCTCGCCCTTCGAGGACAGATCCACATCGGTCCAGCCGGTGAAGCGGTTGGCGGCGTTCCACACTGACTCTCCGTGCCTGAGCAGCACGAGCAGCGCCATCGGATCACTCCCGCGTGGCGCGCATCCTCGGCTCGAAGAATTCGAGGCCGAGTTCCTTCACCAGGCGGCTGACATCGAGCAGGAACTTCTCCCGTGCGTCCTTCTCCTCATTGCCTCCCGAGACATCCCAGTAGAGGTTGCAGGCGATCTCGAACGAATCCTTGGAGATCGCTGACACACGGGCGTACGAGGAACCGTGCTTCTGCGTCTTCGGATGGTCGCAGACCAACTTCCAGATGCCGGTGCAGAACGCCTCCAGTGCGTCCGCATCACTCGCTAGATCGAGATAGAAGGTGGGCTGGTAACGTCGCCAGCGCCGCCTGCCGAAATTCTCGACCTGCTTGTTCACCAGACTGCTGTTGGGCAGCGTGATGACGGTGTCCGCGCTCGTTCTCAGCAGCGTCGTGCGGATGCCGATCTCGAACACCTCGCCCTCTGACGAGCCGACCTTGATCCAGTCGCCGATGCGGAAGGGTCGGTCGAGCAGCAGGGTGATCGAACCGAACAGGTTGCCGATGGTGTCCTTGGCGGCGAAAGCGAACGCCAACCCACCGATGCCGAGGCCTGCGAGCAGGGTCTTCAGGTTGAACCCGAACGCCTCGGCGATCAGCACCGCGCCGGCGAGCACGACCATGACCCGCAACACGCTCTCGACCGCGGTCACCAGCGTTTTCTCCGTCCCGTCCAACTCGCCATCCTCATCCCTCCATGCCACGATCACGGGCACGAGATCCACCAGTCTCATGACACCCCAGATCAGGCCGACCAGGAAGACAACCTCAGCGAAGGAGGTAATCCAGAACTCGAAGGTCGAAGGGAGCACGACCTCCGGCTCGGTGCCGAGATACTCGGTGAGTTTCCACCAGACGAGGCCGGCGCCGGCGGCGCCGAACGAGATGCGCGACCGCATCTCGAACTCGTTCAGCGAGTCGATGCGCTCGGTCAGCGGCTTCAGCAGGTGTGGGAAGAGGAAGATGACCAGCGCGCGGGCGATCATCCCGATGACGAAGATCGCCAGCAGGGCGACCCAGACACCGGTCTGGACCCCGAGCAGCAGATTGTCCCAGCCGGGAACGAGTCGAATGAAGGCGTCCATCGGACCGGCGGAGCCGCCTCCGCTTGAAAAGGCGACGGACGATGCACGACATCCGGTTCAGGGGCCTAGCAGGTCGGCGAACCGTTCAAGTGAGTCCCACGGCTGGGCACCTACGGTGCCCGAAATGCGTAACGCCCGCGCCATCCTGCTCGCCCTGCTGCTGCTCAACTCGGTGGCGCTGACCGGCAGCCTCGCAGCCGCTCAGGACGACGACGAGCCCGGTAAAGCACCAGAGGACCTGTGGTCCATCGAGTACGTCAGCCAGTCCTACCCGTGGGGTGGTGACTCGGATGCGCAGTTCGACTCCTTCCATGATCTCCTGAGCATGCGTCAGAGAATGCAGTATCTGGCGGAGCGCAACCCCGAGATCTTCGAGTTCCACGACGGCATGCCCGGAGGTGTCAACGACCGCGGCATCGAGATGGACTCTGACAGTTACAAGGGCTGGTACTACAAGGACGAGATCCCCTGGATGAAGATCACCGGTGGAGCGGAGGGAGTCGAAGGAGGCACCTGTGACCCATTCGTGGGTGACTGTGGAAATTATGCCGACCGGCCTGACGTGCTGCTGGTGGGAGTGCACCACGCTCGCGAGTGGATGGGCTACGAGGTGGCGATGCTGTTCCTCGAGACCATCGCTCACTACTACGGCATGGCGGGGGGGGACAACGATGGTGACGGGCTCATCGACGAGGACCCATGGGGAGATGCCGACGGTGATGGTGTGCTGGATGACGACGGCGACTGCCTCATGCTCAACGAATCATATCAGGACAGCAACGGCGACGGAATCCCTTGTGGACCGGGAGACCTGGGCGTGGACGAGGACTTCTCGGAGCAGTGGATCACCGATCTGGTCGACACCCGTGAGATCTACCTCGTGCCGATGCTCAACGTCGACGGCAACCGCTACGACCGAGAGGAGTTCTGCAGTGAGGAGGCGTGGGAGAGCTGCCCCTCTGGCGGATGGAGGAAGAACCTGCGAGACAACACGTATACTGGAACCACCCCATTTCCAGACCTGCAGCCGGGGGTAGACGAGGATTGCGACGGCGTCGACCTGAACCGCAACTACCAGTTCGAGTGGGGCTGGCCCCTCGGTGCCACGCTACCTCTCATCCCAGGTACCTGTACTCCCTCGGAGGATGAGAGGGCCGGCGTCGCCAACAACGATGTCTACACCGGTCCCTTCGATACCGTCGACAACGACGGTGACAACCGTATTAACGAGGATCATGTGGATGGCAAGGACGACGACGCCGACGGCTTGGTCGATGAGGATTGGGATGGCGGCAACAGCGAGCCTGAGACGCTGTTCATGCAGGACATGACCGAGATGAACGACGACGACGGCGACGGCGCCTCGGACTTCAAGGCGACATTGACCTGGCACTCCTACTCCGAACTCGTGCTCTGGCCGTGGGGTCACTGCACCGGATGCAGCGCAACCGATGAGGCCGAGTTGGCCTACCTCGGGATGCAGATGGCGGAGATGTCGGGCTACGACCCGATGCAGTCCTCGGACCTGTATCCGACCACCGGTGACTTCTGTGACTGGCACTATGGCGTGCACCAGTCCTTCTGCTACACCATCGAGATCGGCACCGCCTTCCACCAGCGCCCCGAGGACATCAACCACATCGCCGTGCGCAACCTCGGGATGCCGTTCTACCTCGTCGAGTTCTCCGACAACCCGGTCGAGCGCGCCCGCGTGGGACTGGAGAACTGGAGCCGCTCGCATTGGATCACCCCGCCAGCGAACGTGAGCATCAGCGAGAACGGGCCGATCCCCATCGAGATGTGCATCGGTGAGCAGTTCCCGTGGTCGAGCGACATCAACGCCAGCCATCTGACGTGGCGCATGGTCAAGCCGAGCCGGATACAGTCCGACTACGGCCCGACCGAGTGGCTGCCAGAGAAATGGCAGAAGGCGCCGTTCGATGAGACCGGGGAGCAGTGCGTACTGGCTGACGGCAACAACGGCTCGCTGATCGTGTCTGACGTACCTGTTCCCGACGACATCTCAGGACAGTTGCACTACAAGGCATCACTCGGAACCATGTCGGGAACCTATCCGTTCCAGTACCCGGCACAAGGACAGTACCACACGATGACCATCCCATACCGCGCCGCCTTCGGGAACACCGGCCTCGCCATCATGCTCGCTCTGTTGGTCGCTACTGCTGTCTGGGGTGGCCTCGGTGTCGCTCTCAGAGTGATGATGGACAGTGGAAAAGACGAACCAGCACTTTCTCAGGACGAGGCTCACTGAGGGGGAGCCCGAGTGGAGAAGAGCGACCAGTTCAGCGGCCGCGTAGGCCTCATCTTCGCGGCCATCGGCGCGGCGATCGGCACGGGCAACATCTGGCGTTTCCCGCGCATGGTAGGGGCCAACGGAGGGGGCACCTTCCTCATCCCGTGGCTGTTCTTCCTGTTCATCTGGTCCATTCCCTTGGTCATCGCCGAGTTCGCCATCGGCAAACGCACGCGCGTTGGCACGGTCGGGTCGTTCCGCATCCTCGTGGGGCGCAAGTTCGCCTGGATGGGGCTGTGGACGGCGTGGATCTCGACGGCGATCGGATTCTACTACGCCGTGGTCGCCGGCTGGTGTGTCAAGTACTTCACTCTCGGAGTGAGCAATGGCCTGATGAACGTCGAGTCCGTCGATGTCTGGAACGCCTTCCTGCAGGATCCAGGCCAGGTGATAATGTTCCAGTTCATCGTCATCGCCATCACCGTGCTCGCCATCTGGAAGGGTGCGAAGGCGATCGAGAAGGCGAATTTCTACATGATGCTCTCTCTGTTCGCGATGCTGTTCCTCACCCTCGCTCTGGCACTGATGATGGATGGGAAGGACGGCACCTTCGACGGCTTCATCTTCATGTTCAGCGTCGACATGGAGATCCTCGCCCAGCCGGAGACGTGGATCAACGGCCTGTCGCAGTCGGCATGGTCCTGCTCGGCGGGCATGGGCATGGCGATCACCTACGCCGTCTACATGCGCAAGGACGAGGACACCGCCCTCAACGCCGTCACCATGGGCCTGGCGAACAACAGCATCTCGATCATCGCCGGCCTGGCGGTCCTGTCTGCCATCTTCGCGGTGTCCGATGACCCGCTCTCCGTGGTCACCGGAGGATCCTCTGCGATCACCTTCCTCGCCCTTCCCGAGGTGTTCGCGCAGGCTCCCGGAGGAGCGGTCGGACGCTGGGTGATGATGTCGGCGTTCTTCCTGAGCCTCTCGTTCGCGGCGCTCACCAGCATGATCAGCACGGTCGAGCTGTGCGTGCGCAACTTCGTCGACCACGGAATCGAGCGCAACCGGGCGGTGGCGTTCACCGCCGGCGCCATCTTCCTGCTCGGCATGCCGAGCGCGCTCATCTGGATCAGGATGGACTCCGAGGGGGTGGCCTTTCCGGAGTTCTTGGAGGTGCAGGACCACATCTGGGGTTACGGACTGATGTTCAGCGGGCTGTTCATCGCCTTCAGCATCTGGAAGTACGGCTGGACGAAATGGCGCGGCATGGTCGAAGAGGGCACTGCCGAGGGTGGAGTCGCGGGTTTCTTCAAGCACGGGATGTCAGGTTTCCGCGACGATTACATCAACACGGGAGACAACGACATCTGGGTTCCCCGGATTTGGGATTTCATCATGTATTTCGCCTTCCCGATCCTGTTCACAGTGCTCATCGCCTCCTACTTCGGCGACCTCATCTCCGGCTACGACCCGTGGTACGCCGCCTTCGATCCGTTCGACCCGCATGGCGCGGGAATCATCCTCGCCTTCTGGGGTTTCATCGGCGTCTCATTCGTGTTTTTGAATGACTACGTGCTCACCCGCCGGCCGGTCTATCTCGGCGAGGGTCCGTGGTGGCGGAACCTGCATCGCAGGAGCGAATGGGAGATGCGTGAATCGCCGCTGTTCCGCAACGTGCCCGAGGGTGCCGAGGCGAGCATCGCCGAACTTCCCGGTGGTGATGATCCGTTGATCGTCGAGGTGGGCGAGGTTCCGCCCGGCTGGGAGGATGTCTACGGCGACGTCCTCGATGCTGAACTGACGTGAACGGTCCTGAGAGCGAGCGAGCCGTTGAAGGGCAGCCTCCGGCTGGTCGTGTCGAGGTGAGGACGTGGGCTGGCCGCTGCACATGCGCGAGGTGGCGGTGTTCGATGCGAACGCGGTGGCGCTCGGCATCGAGGTCAGCGACCTGATGGCGGCGGCGGGATGTACGGCAACTACTACAGCAACTCGACTCTTATCGATTGTCAATTGCTAAACAACTCAACGAATGGTGTAGGAGGTGCCATATTCAATATTCAATGCAATTCCCTCATCTCTGGATCTCTAATTTGTGGGAGTGGCCTTCAACCAATCGAGGGTGAGTGGACAGATGATGGTGGAAATACACTTCTTGATCTATGTCTTATAGGTGACGAGGACAAAGATGGTATCGACGACA
>CATMIM010000091.1 GCA_950068635.1 uncultured Candidatus Poseidoniales archaeon | reverse complement strand
GAGGTCGCTACCCTGCTCGCAGGCGAGGTCGCCCGCCACGCGCACGAGGCCACCGAGTTCGCGCAGGCGCAATGTCAACTTGCCCCGGCGCCCGGCACGACGCTGTGATTCGCGCAGGATGATGCCGACGCCCGACTTGTCGAAGTGCGGAATCGGGTTGCCCGTCTTCTTGTTGAGTTCGTTGTTGACCTCCTGGGCGACGAAGCGGATGAGCCGGCGGCGGTTGCGGCTGGTGTCGGGCATGACCGAGTTCACGTAGACCTCGTAGCCGTAGCCGCGGATGCGGCTCCTCAGCGCCGGGTGCATCCCCTGCAACGCGTCGAGGTTGCCGGCAGCCACGAGGATGAAGTCGCACGGAACAGGCTCCGTCTTGGTCAGCGCGCCGCTTGAACGCTCGGAGCGCCCTGAGATGCAGAACTCCTTCTCCTGCATGGCGGTCAGCAACGCCTGTTGCTCATGCAGTCGCAGCAAGTTGATCTCGTCGATGAACAGCACGCCGCCGTGCGCCTTGTGAATCGCTCCGGCCTCGACCCGCTCATGCGCCGGCGTCTCCATGCCGCCGGATTGGAACGGATCGTGGCGCACGTCACCGAGCAGACTGCCGGCGAGCGTGCCAGTCGCATCCTCGAACGGGGGCATGTCGTTGCGGTCGTGTTTGACGAGCAGCTTCGGTATCCGGGAGTCATCCCCGGAGGTGAGGCGGTTGCGCAGGAACATGTAGGCGAAACCGAGCAGCAGGATGCTGAAGATGAGCATGAAGACGTCACCGGACATGATGGTGGCATAGACGAGAACCACACCGATTAACAGCGTGATCGAGAGCAGGGTCTTGTTCGTCCGCTCACGAGCAGCCCTCAGGTGCGCCCGCCTGTCACTGATGATCTTGTCACCCCGTCCAGCAGGGACCGTCCTCACCCGAGGCTCGTTCTCATCGTCGTCATTGGGATAGCAGAGCGTGTCTTCGAGCACGTCACGTGGAATCAGCTCGGTTATCGCCCTCGCGAGCATCGACTTCCCTGTCCCGGGGTCGCCGATCATCATCATGTGACGGCGTTGCTCCGCAGCCTTGCGAATCACGATGGCCGCATCCTCCTGACCGATTACCTGGTTGACCAGATTGTCGGGAATCGGAACATCCGCCGTGGATTCGAATTCGATATTCTCCATCCACTCTTCCACCGACGAGTTCTCGATCTTCTCCTCGGCCTCCCGGTCGGCCATACCTGAGAAGTCTGAGTATGTGTCCCAGTCCCCTTCTTCAGGGACCTCGGGAGACTCGTCTGAACCCATCCGCGCGTGCTCCAGCACAGGTTCGTGCGTTCCAACGCTCATTAAACTGCCCTTGACGGAACTCAACTATGGAGGGGGTCACAGACCCCCTCCGCGCGGGCGGCGCTCGCGTGAGGGCACGGGAAATCCTCAACCGCATTGGCCGGCCCGCACCTGCTGGGGAGCCGATGGAAACGGGGGACGTCGTCGCGTTGCGCGGTGCGGATGGGCGCACCTGGGTGCTCGTCGTCGAGGATCGGGAGTTGAAGGTGCGCGGAATCGGCCGCATCAACCCGCAGAGACTGCTCGCGGAGGTCGAGATCGGGCAGGTGATCCAAGTCGGCCAGAAGCGCTTCGCCGTCCTCGAGCCGGGTCTCGCCGAGATCCGGACCGGAATGAGCCGGCGAGCGCAGATCATCACCCCCAAGGATGCGGGATTCATCGTCAACGCGCTCAGCATCGGTCCGGGATCGCGTGTCATAGAGGCCGGACTCGGATCTGCGGGCATGGCGTTGCACCTCGCGAGAGCCATCGGCAGCGGAGGTCAACTCATCTCGATCGAGAACAGGCCGGAGCACGCCAAGGTGGGCCAGGAGAACCTCGAGCGCGCCAAGGCAGCCTGGGATTCCTTTCCCGACCTGCACATCATCGCAGCCGACGCCAACAACTGCAACGCGGAACTCGACAAGTTCGACAACGACTTCGACGCGGTGGTCATCGACGTCCCCGAGCCATGGCACACCATCCCCCACCTCGCCACACGACTGCGCACAGGAGGCCGGCTCGCCTGCTACTGCCCGGTCTCGACACAACTCGAACAGGCGTGGGCAGCATGTGATGAATCGGGGCTCACCGTGGAATGGGCGGGCGAACTCATCGACAGAGCGTGGACACGCGCATCGAAAGGTGGGGTCAGGCCGGGGAACAACCCGATGGGGCATACCGCCTTCCTGTTGTTCGCAGTGAACCTTCCCGCGCTCGACTGAGTCTACACCACGCGGACCTTCTCGCTGCACTTGGGACACTTGAAGCGGAACGGCGGCTCCTTGCTCGCCGGCATCTTCAGCGTGGCATCACAGCTCGGACAGGTCACCTTGCCGTCGACCATCTCGGCCTCGTCGGAATCCGCTGTGACCGGAGCCGGAATGTCTGACGTGACCGGCTCAGCACCCACCGGAGGCGGAAGGGGCAGGTCGTCACCGAGCGGCAACGAATCCAGCGGTGGAATCTCCGGCTCATCCTTGCGTCTGCTCACCCGCCAGATGGCGACCGCCAGGAACAGCAGCAGCCATCCCGTGGCGAGCAACGTGATCGACATCTGGTTGTCGAGCGTGAAGAATACCATATCGATTCCAGCGGGTGGCATCGGCTCTGACTGGGATTTCACGTTGAACGCATCACTGCGCACACTATGTCCGGACCCGGCCGCCTGCACGCGCAGTTCGAGATCACCGCCGCTCTCGGTCATCATCGATGTCAGCACCAGTGTGTAGGTGATCTGCTGGCCAGGTCCGATGACGTATGCCGGATTGTTCGAGCCGCCCGCCGCCGTCCACGACGGGCTGAAGTCTCCCGCACCCTCGCCCTGGAGAGAAAGAGTGCCCGAGAGGAGTTCGTTGCCGGCGTTGGTGAGTTGGACCGTCAGCCCGAGACTTCCCCCCCATGGGAGGGTGTTGTCCGCAGTTCCGCTGACATTCACATAGAGCCTTGGTTGCCCGTTCACCCGGTCGGCCGGTATGGTGATGTTCACCCAATCCGACTCACTCAGGGTGCTGTCCTGCAGGGAGGTTGCCGAGACGGAGAAGTTGGTGACGCCCGCGGGCGTGTTCGCCCGCACGTTGCATGACAGTTGGACTGGAACCGCGTTCGCAGACGGTGCGAGTTCCTTCGTCGCGGGCATGTTCGGACAGTCGATTCCCGAGACGGACAGGCTCACCGTCATGTTGGAATTGCCCGTGTTCGTGAGCCACATCGTAGCCGGCACCGCTTCTCCGACCTGCGCGGTCGAGATGCTGGTGGTCAGGCCGACCGCCAATCCCACCTCCACCTCCACGATGGTGAAGGCGTGCGAAGCGCTCACCGAGTTGTCGTTGGATGAAGTCGCCACTAGCGAGAGCGCTGTGTCACCGGTAGCGGTGGTACGTCGCATCGTGAGGGTCACGGCCCCTTGCTCACCTGCGCCGAGTTCGAGCAGCAGCGGTTCGATCTGCACCTCGAAACCGTCACTCGACGGCGACAGCCCGAACGAGAACGAGTCCAGTTCATTGCCGTCGTTCACCACGACGAAGTCCATCGAACTGCTTCCCTGGCTGCCGACCGCGAAGGTGTCGCCGGCCGCCAGCAATCGGACCGCCGGCGCGTGCTGCACCTCGACCTGCAGCGAGATGGTCGCCAAGGTCGAGCCGTCGGCGGCATCGCTCAAGGTGAACTCCGCAGTGTACGTTCCCGCGGAGGCCGAGACGGACGCGCTCAGTTCCAGCGGCACGGAGAGCGACTCAGAGACATTCACCAGCGCAGGCAGATCGCTCTCATTGGAGATCGTCAGGCTCGATGGCAGGCCGGACCAGTAAAGGTCGACAGTGAGATTCTGGGTTCCTCGATTGGTCAGCATCAACGTGAAGTCGGTCTCATCCCCGGCGGTCACCTGCACGATGCCTCCTTGCGGACCATCTACCGACAGTTCCCGCTTGGGCTCGATGTCGAGGGTGACCGAGAGCAGCGCCTGCTCCCCGCCATGCTTTCCATAACAGGTGACTGACAGGTTGTGTTCACCAGAGAGCATCGTCTCGCTGTCCACTGAAACCTGCACTGAGATGACGTCCGACAGGCCTCGATCAACGGACATCCAACCGGGTGGACCACTCGCGCTCACACCTGCTGGAGCGCTGAACTCGAAGCGGACCTCGTCCAGTTCGGTACCGAGATTGCGCACACCCACCTGCAATGTCGCAGTATCCCCTGGAGCAACACTGGTCGCCCCAGCGGGCGCGGTCAACTCCCACCCCCAGTCGACACCGAACACGAAGGTGAAGCCCATGAGATGCTCTACGCCGGTGTTCGCTTCCTCGGAGGTCAGCGTGACGAGGCACGTGCCGTTCCAGTGCTCGCTCGCATCCGGCGTGATGTTCAGCGAGATCATCTCGCTCGCCAGCGGCTGCAACTCGGAACCGACCGCATCGGCAAGCGCAGCGGCACAACTGGAGTCGGAGGCGACGGAATAGACGAGGGTGGTGGCGTCGTTGCCGTTGTTGGTGACCAGGACCTCGACCACCTCTGTGACCCCGGGCAGGAATGTGCGATTGGCATCGTGCACGAGTTGAGCTGTGACATCGCTGACCGTCGTCACCTCGATGACGATCACCGTCTGGATGCTGTAATTGCCGCCCACCGAACCGGCGAACAGGGCGATTCCGCGGTATTCCGGCGTAGCGTCCGCTGGCAGCGTGATGCGCAGGGTGTGGTTGCGTATCTCACCGGGAGCGATGTCCGTCACCACCGGGTCGAGCCATCTCACCTCCCAGTCGGTCGGCAGCGCCCGGCCTCCCATCGGACCGCGCATTGACGTCCCGTTGCCACCGCCCGAACAATTGCCGCACGATTGGTTCCCGGTCCCGTTCGATCCGTTGGAACCGTTCCCGCCCGTGCCGTTGCTCGAGTTCTGCGTGCTGTTCCACGCTGCCCAGAAATCCGTCAGGTCGAGCGCCTCATCCACCTGCAGCAGGAAGGTGTCGTTCACGTTCCCGGAGTTACGCACCGGCACATCGACCTCGACGGTCTCGTTCGGACCTACGGCGACCAGGCCGCGATCGCCCACCGCACCGACATCCAACTCAGGAAGGTAGCGCGGAGCAACCGACAGGAACAGGGTCACTGAGTTGGAGAAATTCGCATCATCGACGCGTGTCACCGTGATGACCGCCTGACCGTTGGCGCCGACAGGTGCGGCGACATCGAGATCGACCACGATCGTCGTCGTGTCGGACAACGTCGGATACACTGGCCCCAGATAGGTGTCGGCGAGCGTGACATTCCAGTCACTGGAGAGGGTGGAGGTGTTGAGCGTGAGGTTGTATTCATGGGTGGCCCATTGGTCATCATTCGTCAGCGTCAGCGTCACATTCACCGCTTGCCCGGGCATCACGACCGCATGCACAGACGAGAGTTCCAGCCCGATGTCAGAGTCGGCCGAGACGACCGGCACGAGCGGAAGCAGCACTGCGGTGAACAGCAGCAGCGCCAGACCTGGTGTGCGAAGGCTGTGACCTTGCATGGCTACGCCCATGTTTTTTCGGTAGCCGGCGGCTCATTAACCTGAGCGGGTCAGACCTCAAGGGTCGTGTGCAATTGGTCCGCGGGGATGCCCTGTCGCAACTTCTCGAGAAGCGCCTGGCCGATAACTCTTTTTGGTCTAATGACGCTG
>CATMIM010000090.1 GCA_950068635.1 uncultured Candidatus Poseidoniales archaeon | reverse complement strand
TCCGCGCGGCACCGACCCGCAGGAGATATTGTTCGTGCTGCGTCTGACCGCGCATTCGGACCTAGGGGAATCTCTCGAGCAGTGGCTGAACGTCAGCTACACGGTGCCGCCGCCTGAGGAGCAGAATCCAGACCCGGACCCCGACCCGGACCCCGACCCGGACCCCGACCCGGACCCTGAACCAGACCCTGAACCAGAGCTGGATCAGGATGCAGGTGGCACCGCGAACACGACCGGGACCAACGACGACGACGATCAGGATGCCCCTGAAGGTGGTCTGTCGCTGACGACCATTGGTATCGTGGCGGGAGTGCTGCTGCTGCTGGCGTTCGTCGCTTTCGTCGTGCGCGGCAAGGTTAGAGCGGGCACGTCGGCGGGAGCACAGACGGGTGGCGGTCAGACGCCGTTCGCACCTCCGAGTATTCCTGCCGAGCCAGTTGTTCACCCGCCATGCAAGAACTGTGGCGGATTCTTGCAGGAGATGACGCACGATGGGAACCGCTGGACCTGGTGTCCAGCCTGCCGCGCGTGGCAGGATTTCCTCGGTAAGATATGAGTGATCAGCCTGCATCTCGACAAGATAGTCAGGCGCCACCGGCTGAGTAGGTGTGGTAGTCGACCACCGGCTCGAGTTTTTCGACCGCGGCAGCCAGTGCGGCATCAGCCGCTTGTTCGCCGGAAGCAATTGCCTCCATCTGCCGCATGAGTTCGTCTGCCCTACTCTTGAGCGCCACCGCCTCGGACGCGGGGAGTCGAAGCGCTGGATCGAGCCAGCGTTTCAGGTCGGCGACGAGCAGTTCTACCGGATGGGTCGCCTCGCCCTCGGGACAGAGCACGAATTCGCCTTCACGGCGATTCACAGGCCCGACCCGGCCGAGTGCGGTATCGAGTCTGCGGGCGGGCTTACGGGCCCGTCGCAGATGACCCTTGATGCGTTCGTGCGCCTCGAGTTGGCGAACCACCGCTTCGAGGTTGTTCGGTGCGCCCTTGGCAGCCGAACGGAATGCTGACAGCGCGGCGCGCAGTTTCCCCAGTTCCAGAAGGACACGCCCGCGCTGCACTTCGTCGCCGGCGCGCGTGGATCTTTGCAGCGCTCGCGCTTCATCGCGCATCTCTGCCTTGACGAGTTGCTGCGCCAGCAGCCGGCGTTCTCCCTTCAGCCTGCCCGAGGCGGCCAGACTCAGCTTCCACTTCTGGCGCAGTTCGTAGATCGAGGCGAGGTCGCGCAGTGCGTCCACGAGCGTGTGTTGCAGTTGCAGGTCCCGTCCCTTCCTGGCAAGCAGCATCTCGCTCAGTTCCTGTGCCATCACCTCGGCGATCTCCAGTCGCCCATCCCCGACGTAGCGGCGATACTGCTCGACCACCTTGACCGGGTCCTCCATGCCGAACAGCGCGCTCCCTCCAAAGGTCTCAGACCACCCGGGTGGGGATTACCGCTCCGGTGGCTTGGGAGAGGACGCAAGGTCAGCTCTTCTTGCGCTTGATGGCGCGCCGTGACCCTTTCTTCCCGCGCTTCTTGGGCTTCTTCTTGCCCGCGGGCTCGTCACCGTCGTCCTCGTCGCCCCAATCATCGTCGTCGTCGTCCCCGTCGTCGTCCTCGTCGTCCTCGTCGTCTTCGATCTCTTTCTTCCTTGACTTCTTCGACTTCTTCTTGCGCCGCTTAGTCTGCTCCTTCTCCTTACTAGCGAACGGGTCAACATCATCTTCGAGCGCCTTGGCTTCCGACGGGTCTCGTTCGGGTGCAGCGTCGAGGTCCCCTCGCAGGTCCGCTGCTTCACTCGAGTCTCCGCTGCCCATGAACTCCATCATCCAATCGTCCTCCTCTCCGAACTCTCCCTCCCCGTCCCCGCGGGCCTTACGCCGCGGGTCCTGGCTGGCGAGCACGCCCATCATGAGGGCGAATAACAGCATGAGAACGTTGAACGCGGCGAGCATGATGATGATGATGTACGGAGGATCCTGGAGCGTGGGTATCGTCTCCTCCTCTTCCCCCAATCCGGCGATCGGGTCATCGCCACTGGCGCAGATGGTGAACCCGCTCATGTTCTCATAGCAGTGGTCGACGTAGAAGATGGTCTGCGCGATGCGCTCGTTGCCGGCGAGGTCGACCGCCTTGACTTCCAGTCGGTGGAACCCGGCCTTGCGGAAGGTGGCAGATGGTTCGCGCATGTCGAACACGAGGGTGTTCGGGTCGGCGTCCCCAGGTGTGACATCCGTCACCAACTCCCATTCGAACGCGTTCTCGTAGCCGAAATCCTTCACTTCGATGAAGTGGAACGTCACCTCGAGCAGGCCGACATCATCGCTGACCACCCCATGCACGCGGATGTTGTCTCCGTAGAGGTACCTGCTCTCCGACGAGGGAGAGAACAGATCGATGGTCGGGCGCTTGGCATCGATGACCCAGTTGGACTTCACCAGAGTGTTCGAGTTGCCGACCGTGTCGATCAGCGTGACCGAGACGATCAGGTTGGTGGTGTCGATGCCTGAGACGATTGGGAAGTCCCAGTAGTAGCGAGAGGTCGAGCCGAGCAGCGATTGGGCGCGGATGAGTTCCCCAGCTGGGGTGAATGTGACGCCTATTCCGAGGTTGGGGTCGTAATCCTCGGTGGTGACCACGATGATCGGGTGCTCTTGGACCGGCTCGCTGACATCGATCGTCAGTCGGTGGTCTGCTACCTGCAGAGAGCCGTCAGGGAATCCATTGATGGTGATCTCGGCTTCCGGCGCGGTCGTGTCCTCGTGTATCAGCCAGACGTTCGAGCGGTTGGTGAGCGATACGCGTTCGTTCCCCCAACTGTCGGTGACGGTCAGCGCGTACCACGACCAGCGGTCCAGCCCTTCGGACAGGTAGACCTCGCGCACCGAGGAATCTTCGATGTCGAGTGGTGTGTAGTCTGCGATGAGCAGTTCCCAGCCCGGGTCATCGGAGATGTTGCCCGACTCGTTGTTTGCGAACGGCTCGCCCAGATGTCGGTAGATGTCGTATGATTCACCCGATTCGAGTGAGTTCATCCAACTGATGAGCACGCTCTGCTGGGCACCTTGGAGTTGTGGTTGCGCCAGTTGCGCTGGAACGGGGGCCTGCGTGTCCTCGAGCACAGAAGGTTCGATGCAACTCTGCACGAACTCGGTGCTCTCGAAGGTGGCGTTCAGGTGGTTGTAACGCGTTTCGGAGGTGACACAGTAGAACGCCTGGCGTTCCACGTCCGGTGGTGTGTCGACTAATGCCTCCTGCACACCGTCGGGCACGGTGGCTGCGAGTATGGCCACATCTGGGTTGGACAGATTGCTGGTTGCAGACAACGTCGTTCTCGAATACCAGACGTGGTAGGTCTCTCCTTCCGCACCCACTTGATCGATCCACGACACTCTCGTCTTACCGCCTCCGAGGTATTCCGCTTGCACGTTGGTGGGCTCGGCCATCCAGTAGGTGAATGCGTCCTCGAGCACCGGGCCGCCGATGACTTGGGACGTGATGGAGTCGTTGTGGTTGCCCCGGCCGTCGGCCAGGGTGACGGCGTAGTATGCGTAGCCGAGCGTGCCTCTCTCGACCTGGTAGACGTAGGAGCCAACTCCGGGTCCCACGGAGGCGATGAGCTCGACATAGGGATTCGTCGTGCTGCTGAACATGCTGCCAGAGCGCCAGACGTGGTAGGTGCCGTCCGTCTCTGAGACCAGATCATACCACGTGATGGTGGTGTTCCCGGTCCCTCCAAGCGGTTCGTTCTGGAAATCCGCAGTGACTCCTCCAATCAGCAGTCCGGGAGCGACGTTGTCCTCCCATACAGGCCACTCTGGATCGAGCGTGTTCGAGCCGAGGAATCGTGCGTCTTCGTAGCCCTCGAGAATGTAAGTGACCGAGTAGTAGGTCAACTGGTCGGTGCCGGGTGGTACGGTGAAGGTGAACGAGTTGTTTCCTGCACCGAGCATACCTATCAGTTGCCTGTCACCATCCATCTCCAGTGAGACCCAAGAGGAGCGGTTGGCAGGGTCGCTGTGCCGGTAGACGTTGATATCGTAAGCGAGCGGTCCTACTTCAGGGAGGGTTCCCGGCGAGAGTTCGTTGAGGTTGATCCATTGAATCAACGTCCTGCTGCTCGTCGGGTCGAATGAGGCGTTGACGTTGAACGGCGCGGTGATGCTGTGCGTGAACTCGTACAGGGGATCATCGATCAGGCTGGCGTATGGGAGCATCAGCGCGCTGATCGTGCCGTTGGGCAGGATGGTGCTGACGCCGTAGTAGAACGAACCGTTGATTCCTGGTCCGAGCGGGAACTGTACCGTGTGCACCAACATGGGGCATTCATTCAGAGCGGTGGTTGGGGGGCAGGCAGAGATGTTGGCGAACGGGAGCACCGTGTTGTTGAGCACCATCGACTCGTTCAGTCGGACCGTACTGCGGTAGACCAGGTAACGGGAGTTGGTCATGTTTGTCCATATTGTGCCGTCGTTGGTGTCGTAGTTGCGCCAGATCACCGTGGTCGTCTCGCTGGCTCCATCGAAGATCGCGATGATGTCCTGTGCCTGTAGCAAGTCTGCCGGTCCTTCGTCCGCCAAGGCAGGACCGACCATGGGCCCGGCCAGCATGCAAATCAACAGAATGGACAGCAGAACAGAGTTAGACTTGGCAGTGCGCACGCTCAACCCCCGTCGGTCGTGTGCCTCTGTTGTTGTTATGAGGCTGACGCCGCAGCGATGTTATCTGCGTCGAATATGGGAACCAATCCCCTGTTTCGGACAATCAACCTTCGGATTCGCCTCCAACGGAGGCGCTGAGACGCGCGAGCAGGCCCTTGCGCGAGGCGAAGAATCGGACGAGGAAGGTGTACGCTCCCCCGGCAGCGGAGATCAGCAATACTGCCGAAAGGGGGTTGATGGCGAGTGTTCCCGTGGGGAGGTCAATTGCTGCGAAGTCGCCCACCCCGCGGAACGACTGGATGGCGGCGACGACGGTCGCCAGCATGATGACGACCAGCCTGTCCGCCCTGCTGAAACCTCCGTAGTTCCGCCCGAGGCCCACCGACTGTGCCTGTGTTCCCATGTACGACCCCATCAGGGTGAGCAGGGCGGCGGAATAGCCGAGCCACACATCATCACCGAGCCAAGCGCTGCTGAGGCCGATGGCCACGAGCAGGATGATGTCGACGACACGATCTATCGTGTGGTCCAGAAAGTCACCGTAATCCGAAGCCTTCCCATAAGTACGGGCGATCTGCCCGTCGAGTGCGTCGAACAGCGAGGCGAGCATCATCAGCCCGATCGCGCCCAGCAGCATCCAGCCACCTTGCGAGTCCCTGCCGGCGTTGGTGTAGAGCCAGGCTGCTCCCAAGGCGAGCACCAGAGTGCTCCACGTCAGGTGGTTGGGATTGACGAATCCTAGTTTCGATACCAACGGGTCGAGCACTTTCGTGAACTGGGCGCGCAACTTCTCGACAGCCATTCCCTCACCCCTCAACCGTGCAGACGTTCTATCCAGTCTATGCTCTGCTCAGGGCGTTCAGGCTTGAATCCATTGCCGGCCCATTCCAGCAATGCGCTGAATGACGTCTCGGGACTCACCTCTGACGAATCGAGTTCCAGCACCGGCGTGTCCGCCCACTCCTCCCAGTCATTCCACGGTCCGCCGAGCAGCTCCCACTCCGAGTTCTCCGTCACCTTCTGCTCTGGCCACCCACGAGCCTCGTTGCGGGCTGCGAGCAACGAGGGTTCGCACCTGATGATGACGATCGCATCGACAGCCAGCAGGTGTGAGAGATGACCGTCCACCAAGGTCGCGCAACTGGGAGCGTCGTTCCAGTCGGTGGTCAGTTGGTCTCTCAGCAGTTCGACATCGATGGGTGCGGCCCCATCCTCATCGTCTACGGCACCCAGCGCGC
>CATMIM010000089.1 GCA_950068635.1 uncultured Candidatus Poseidoniales archaeon | reverse complement strand
GAGAGAGGGGGACCCCTTCTTGAATGATGCGTGGCCGGGCCATGCCTGCCCGACGCCAGAGTGGGCCCGCCCAGATTTGAACTGGGGTCTGACGCCCCCGAAGCGCCAAGTATAGCCAAGCTAACCCACGGGCCCTGTGAGCGATTTGTCCATCGTACCGCCCGATATGTCATTATCGGTTCCACCCCCACGCGGCTCCGATGCCCCCCGGATGGTACCTGCTTCTGTTCGTCATCTCCTTGTGTGGGGTGGGTGCGTGGTACGTGCGTCACTTCACCCAGAATGTGGAACTGCTGCGCCTGCTCGCGGGCGTGGGCATCGTGTCGATGATCAGTCTGGTCATCTGGACATGGCAGGTCGGGTGAGCAGATGAGCGAAGATAGTGCACGACTAGAGTGGGACGGTGGCGTGTTGGAAGGTGCGTATCCGGTACGATTGCCGGTCTGGTGGGCACGCCGAGGGAAAGCCGGACCCCACCCGGACCTCCCGGGCGTCTCGGGCCGCTTCATCGTTCTCAGGCATCCTAAGCAGTTCCTACGCTTCGAAGGAATGCTCGCTCGGATTCTGAAGGGGCCGAAGGAGCTACGTCGGACGCTGGACGACATGAACAGCCTGTTGTGGGAGTTGTCTGACGGTCACCGTGACTTCGAGGAGATCTGCGTGCACCTGAACGAGACATTCCATGAGCGCATCGACCCGGCAGCCGAGAGGGCTGAAGCGGCTCTGCGCCAACTCAACACGCTCGGGTTCCTCGCATTCAGTCGGGAGGAGTTCGGCGACCAGTGGCCGACCGGTCCGGGTATCGACCCCTCTGGGGAGCTCGAAGTCACCCGCGATTCCGCCCTTGACAGCACACCGATCCCCGGTGACAGGATCGATTGACCCTACATCCTGCAGCCACAGCGAGCGCACACAATCTGGCCTTCCTGGCATGCGGCGTGGGCGTACACTCCGCACTCGGGGCATTCCGACCACTGGTCTTCGTTCGTGAGCGTCGCTGAACAGAAAACGCAGTCCACCACCGGCATAGACGGCTCGGCGCGGGGTTCCTCCCTCCCCTGCTCGGTCTCAGATGCGCTCGGTTCCTGTGCACCTTCGGAATCGGTGACCGAATCATCCTCTTGCTGTGGTTCGGTGGTCTCCACCTCACCTTCGCCGAGCAATTCCGCCGCTTTCGTGGGGTCCATCGACATGGACTCCTCTTCAGCACGCTGCGTTTCACTCACCCCGAGGCTTCCGAATGCTCCTTGGAGGTCAGATTGTCCCGCTGGTCGTGCCGTTTGCTGGTCGAGCACATGGGCGTGCTGTGCCGCCTGTTGCTGCTGCCATTCATGCACCTGCTGGTCGGTCCACTGTTGGCCTTGCGGCTGTTGCACCATTCCACCCGCGACCTGTTGCTGCTCTACGGGCTGCGCCTGCGCCTGAGGTGCCACAGCCTGCACCTGCTGTTGCACAGGAGCCTGCTCCACCTCATCCTCCTCCTCGTCGTCATAGTACTCGTCGTCGTACCCACGCCTGCGGCGTTGAATCAGGATGACCATCGAGATGATGAAGATCATGAACAACAGGCCGACAGCCGCAGCGGCGATCGGCAGGTCCGATTCAGGGATGACATAGCCGAAGACGACGAATTCGTCGGGCTCTTCGACCGGTATTTCGAGCACCATGAGCAGCGAGTGTCCCCACACCTGTTCACCGTCTCCATCGTGCACGGTCATCAGCATCGGGTTGGGTGGGGGGTCGTCCGGAGCGGTAAGTTCGCAATCCCATCTCAACTGTCTGGGAGATTCCGCGCTCGCGGCTGGTACGACCAGAATCCACCCCCCAGCGACCTCTGGCTGACTGCAGGTGACACTCCAGATGGGTGCTTCGTCGAATTTGAACTTCAACTCCTCTGTGAACGAGGAGCGGCTGGTGACGTTCACCTTGAACAGCATCCTCTGGCCAGGTGAGATAAGTTGCGAGGCATCTAGCGAGTGCTCGAATGCGAGGTCCCTGTGCCAGGCAACGGCGACAATGAGGGTGCGCACCACCACCTGGGGCTCACCGTCCTCGTCAGCCCCTCCTTCCAAGGTGAAGTTGAACGTGATCTGCGTGCCGACCGCCACATCTCTGGCGATGGTGATGATCGCCACGAGTGACAGGTCCCTCTGCGGAGGCAGCGGGGTCGCCATCCACTCACCGAGATTCATGGTCAGGCCACCGTTCGAGATGGTCGCGTGAACGCCCGGGAGCAGGGTGTCTGAGGTCACTCTGATACGCAGCTCCCCATCGTAGGAGTTCCCGTCGTTACGCACACTCAACCCGAGCACGTGCATGCTGTCAGTACGCACGTCAAGGTGCGACTCCTCGAGTTCGGAGAGCCACGGACGCACCACCCTCTTGGTGAGGATCTCGAAGGTGTGGGAGTTGTCGCTCTGGTTGTTGTCGCTGCCCTCCATCGGTGCGACGCTCACAGTCAGTTCGAACGACTGGCTGGCATCCTCGCTTCCCGGAACGTCGATCACGACATCGAACTGGGCGACATGCAATCCCTCGTATTCCGGGCTGAGCGAGATGGGGCCGGACAGATTCACCCCTTCAAGCAGCAACCACCAACTCCATCCCAGGGGGATTCCTGACAGCGACACGACTGCGTGATCCGGCCCGTTACCACCATTCTGCACCTCGAAGCGGAAGGCGGTGCTCCCAGCCGGCTCAACCTCGGTGGGGATGTCGATCGGTGTCAACATCAGGTCGTGGTTCATCAGCACCCGGACGCCGCTGAACGAGGTGCTGTCAGCCTCATATCCCGAGATCTGGCTGATGGCCGTGGGCAGCAGGACGGGAGCCGGGTCGCCCGCTTGTGCATTGAGGGGGGCGGTGACGGTCACCATCAGTCGGCTGGTCTCACCCGAGCGGACCACCAGCGTGGTCATCATCGGTAACGAGATGTTCCAGCCACGCATTCCAGATTCCTCGAGAGTGAAGGAGAACGTGTCCTGGCTCGTTGCATTGTTCCAGACGGTGAATGGCACCTCGACCGAATCACCCGGGTCCACCAACCAACCCCCGACAGGAATGTCTTCTGGGTCGACTCCGACTGATGCATCAGAGACCATCGAGGCTGTCAGGTTGAGACGTATGGAGTCTGTCACGCTGGAGTCCGCCTGGCTGGTGGCGATGAGGTCGATGACGGCTTGCTGACCGGGAAGGGCGCTTGCTGGGATGCTCGCGGCCAGCAGCACGGTCGAAGTCATCTGAGGCGGGAGGGTGACGCTCGTCTGCTGGTTGCCGGAGATGGTGAAACTCCAGTTGTCCCAGGTGATGATGTCGGCGGCGGTGAGGACGAAGGTGTCGGAGCCGTCGCCGGCGTTGGTCAGGTTGACGGAGAACTCACAGGTGTCACCAGGCAGGCAGTAGAAGGAAGATGCGGAGGGCTGCCATTCAGGGATGTAGTCCGGATCCACGATGGTGGTCACCTGCACCGAGGCGGTCGTGGGTTGGTTCTGCTGTGAAGTGACAGTGACGGTCGCCGTCTGCGAACCGGTGGGGGCGCCCGCTGCTGGTTGGATCTGCACGCGGAAGTTGAGGCTCTGCCCCGGGTCGAGCTGCAGGGACATGCCTGGAAGGATGGTCGATCCGGACATGTGCACGAACTGTGAGTCCCAGCCGGCGGGTAGACCTGAGACGGTTGGCAGGAATTCATCTGTGAGATTCCCGTCATTGGTGATTGTCAACTGATGGTCCGACCAGTGACCTCGCCGTGCATGGCCGTCGAGACCCTTGCTCAGGCTGACACCGAACTCCTCCGGCCAGACGACCTCGTCGTAGACGAACACAATGTCCTCAACCCAGTATCCAGCACCATGGTTGGTTGCGTCGGACAGGAAGCGCATGCGGAACTGCGTCTGGAAGGAGAGCAGGTTCGCCGGCACGGCGAATCCAGGTGTCATGAATCCCCCGCTGGGGCTATTCACCTCGTTGCTGATCAGCCAACTGGTTCCGTCTGTCAGGTCGTCGTCTGGTGAGCCGGTGAATGACAACCCTCCTGCATGGGTGTTGCTCCAGCCTCCGGTTCCTCCCCATTCGATGAGGATTCCATCGTTGGCGTCACCGACCGACCCTGTGTAGAAGAATCCGAGTTTGGGATAGGTGTTAGGGTTCGGGTGAGCGTTGCGAAGGTCGAGCACCGGGCTGGTCAAGGATTTGTCCCAACTCGCACCATATGTGCTGGTGCTACCGGCGGTGCCGACATGGAATGCCTCTCCACTCAAGGTGGCAGCGCTGTCCACCATCCAGTTGGGGTCGAATGACCACAGGCCTTGGCTGTCACAGTTGTCGTACAGCTGGCCGATGGTGAGGTGGCGTGAGCGAGCGTCATTGCCGGTGTTGTCGTCAGTAGGATGCAGAGTGGTGGCGATCAACGTGTGATTCCCGCCGTAATGTGGGACCCAGACATGCGATACCGTGGCGGAATCCGAGGCAGCGATCGAGGGCACGTTCACCGAGGTGTTCAGGATCTCGAAGTCTTGGTATTCATTGTGCTGCACCACGATACGCAGCGTGAATCCCCCTGACGCGGTGTTGCCTTGATTGCTGATGGTGACTGAAATGCGTTGTGATTTGTTCAGCATCCCATCGATGACATAGAGGTCGGCTGGGCGGTTGAATCCTGCCCCCGACGGGTCATGACTGGAGAGCAGACGGTACTTCGACTCGTCGGAGGACGAAGTGTATTCGAGATCGAATCCGGAGGGGTAGACATCTATTCCGCTCGCCCTGCCCGCTGCAGGCTGAGTTTCCGTTTCTCCAAGTTCCGGAACCAGCGCAGACCACGAGGTGAGCAGCATCAGCACCGCGAGCAGGGCGGCACGGGTCAAGAGGAAACAGCGCATGCTGACCATTACCAACCTGAGTTCAATCTTTATCAACGAATTGGTCGGCCAAGGGGAATCTATGATTCACCTAGGCCGGTTCTCCAACATGCTCTGACTCTTCAGCCAGTGCGGCGTCCCGCCCCCTCGCCTCCGCCTTCTCTTTCAGCCGACTGCCGTAGTAGAATCCCATCGGTAGCAACAGCACCAGAAAGAGGCATCCGAGCAACGCCGTGAGCGACCAGAATCCCTCAGTGACAGGGTCGAGTTTGAACGGTTCGATGTTGACGAAGTCGTGCTCGACGACAGTCATCGTCACCGTGACATCAGCAGGGTCGATGTCGTGCTCTGCTCGGAGGACTATGCGCCAGGTGACGGTGCTGTCAGCGGCGGCGATCATCTGTTCGACCTCCTCCTGTGCCACCGTTTCATTCACTGCTCTGAGGGAGCCCATTCCAGAGAGCGGGAGCTCATCGTCGAGCAGACCGCGCAGCCGTGTCAACCCCTCATCATCGGGGGTGGCGCTGTGGGTGTAGGAGAGGTCGCAGGTGTTGACGATTTCGAAGTCATCATCGGGGGCGAGGCAGTTGAAAATGCCCGATTTCCATTCCACCAACGCAGGATGACTCCACCACCGCTGTCCTCCTGAGGTAACCTCGAGTTCCCCACCCGCAGGGAGTCCTTCTACGCTGAAGTTCACCCAGGTGAATGCTCCAGTCACTTCTGCGGTGAACACCACTGTCCCATCTCCCTGGTCCTGCTGCTCCAGTTGTACATCCACTTCCTCGTTGCTCGTTGTGTAGAGATAGTACTCCGAATCGAGACTGGCTGAGTAGACAGCATAACCGAGCACGATGATGAGAGTCAATCCGAGACCGATCAGGGTGCGCAACATGTTCGGGTTGCGCGCGATTGACTTCTGCATCGAATTGTTCGACCGCTTGAATCTGCTTCAATCTATGCTCGTTGTCACGTGGTATGGACGATTCGTCGTAGACTCGATTTCTCGCTAGGCGAAGCGCCCCCTTCGGGGGGCGC
>CATMIM010000088.1 GCA_950068635.1 uncultured Candidatus Poseidoniales archaeon | reverse complement strand
ACTCCCGGAAGTACGTCAACACAAATGGTGGATCTTCGTAGGTGACCTGCTGGTGCAGCCGGATGAACTCGTCGATGTCCTATGGGGGGCCGACACAATCCGCGTGCTGCGCCCCCTGGTTGGTGGTTTCTAAGCCGCTTCACCCCGCCGTTCAACGATGTCAAGTCAGAACACTGCCCGAAGGCGCCCCACTTGTATTGCTGTAACGCGTGCGAGGGCATTCTTGTTCGCTCATTCAAATACCCTCAATGAATTGGGGTCTGATGCCGCAAGGCAGGAGTGATGTAGAAGATGTCTGAAATCCGAACAACAGTCGAGATCGCCGACCCTTCTGGGCACGCCACACTCGAGCTCACCCGAGCCGAGACAGTGGAAGTTGTCGAGCAGAACCCCAATGCTTGGGTATTCGTGGGTAACCAGCTGGTGCAGCCGGCTGAACTCAACGATATCCAGTGGGGAGCCGACACAATCCGCGTGGTGCCGCCCTTGGTTGGTGGTTTCTGAGCCGCTGCGAGCGGCCACCCGCTCGGCCGGGGTCTTCGGGCCCCGGTCGGGCACACAATCCTAGGCACGTCGAAGCGTGCCGATTCTCTCATATAGGGCGGACCAGTCGGCGGGCTGCTTGGAGTGCTGTAACGATGGTCCGCGGTTCTGCGCAACTCCAGCGGCAGATGTGGAAGCGGCCCAAGGACAGCATGCCCGCTGACTATCGTCGCGAGCGCATGACCCGCTGGAGACATGAGCAGGTCTACACGCGAATCGACAAGCCGACCCGCCTCGACGCCGCCCGGCGAATGGGATACAAGGCGAAGCAGGGAGTCGTCGTCGTGCGCACGCGCGTTCGTCGCGGAGGGCTGCGCAAGAGCAAGATCAACATGAAGCGCAAGCCGTCCAAGGCCGGCATCAAGAAGATCACGATGGCCAAGTCCATCCAGCGCATCGCCGAGGAGCGGGTAGCGCGCAAGTACCCCAACCTCGAGGTGCTCAACTCCTACTGGGTGGGAGAAGACGGTAAGCACAAGTTCTACGAGGTCATCTTGGTCGACCCGTCGCACCCCTGCATCAAAGTCGACCCCCAACTCAACTTCCTCGGCAACAGTCGGCACCGTGGCCGCGTCCACCGTGGTAAGACCAGCGCCGGTAAGCGTGGTCGTGGCCTGCGTAACAAGGGCAAGGGCGCTGAGAAACTGCGCCCGAGCCTGGCGACACACCAGCGTCGCGGCAAGTGACTACCGCACCATCTCCGCCTCTGGGCGGATGCCTTCGATTCGTGTTGTCTGTGGGACACTCGATGCCGAAGGTTGATTCGTCGTGCCGTGCACGTGTGACCCGATGACCGAGGCGCTCATCTCCTCGCTGCGCGGCCTGCCGGTGTACCTGCCCGACGGCCGCAGGCTCGGACAGGTGCATGACGCGATTGTGGAAGTCGACCACTGGAGCGCATCGCACCTGTTCGTGATCGACTGCGACCAGCGACTCGTCGAGGACGGAATCCATGTGGCGATTCCGTGGCATTGGGTCCGCGCGGTGTCCGAGGTGGTGCTTCTGCGCTGGTTTCCCCCGACACCGATTCCGGCATCTCCCATGAACCCTTGATGAGGAGGCGGCCCCTCCCACGTAGTGAGCAGGAGGAGCGTGGATGCTGGAGTTGCATGTTCTAGGGACTTCGTCAGCGAGGTTCGCACACGGGAGAGCCGTGTCCGGTTCTGTCGTCAACACCCCTGGGGGGACGCTGTTGGTGGACTGCGGAGAAGGGATGCAGCAGCGGCTCATCGACCATAACCGTCAACTCAAGTCATCCGTCCTCCAAAGCCGCACACGCATCGCCAAAGTGCGCGCCATACTGCTCACGCACGGTCACCTCGACCACTGCTGGGGACTGCTTCCGTTGCTGCAGACGATGGCGCTCGACGGTCGCAAGGACCCGCTGCTCGTGATGGGCCCGACCAGCGAGGTCGCGCTCGCGTGGACGCGCGACAATCCCGGTGTTCCTCCGAGCGAGGAGAGCGGAGTGTCTTCCACTGACCTGGCGATCCTGTTCCAGCAGTGGCAGGCTCTCGGAAGCAAGGACGAGTCGTTCGGTTTCGAACTCGACTGGCATCTGTTCACGCTGGACGATGACATGCCCGCTCCCGCCCCGGTGCAGCCGATCGAGGAGGTCATCCTGACGGTCGTGCCGACCCAGCACGGGATTCCCGCCTGTGGCTGGCAGGTGACGCAGCCGACCCGCGAAGGACGATTCGATCGGGACCGAGCGTATGAACTCCGCCTGAAGCGGGGTCATATCAGCCGATTGGCACGCGGCGAAGACATCGTTCATGACGGACAGGAGTTGGCGGCCGTCGACTTCCGCGGACCGCCGCGCCCACCACGTTCGCTGTTGATCAGCGGGGACACCGTTGGCGGAATTCCTGCGTTCGCTGGCCTCGAGGTCGCCCCTGATGTGCTGCTGCACGAGGCGACCTTCGCCAATGAACTGCAGGAGAAGGCGACCCGCTACAATCACTCGACCGCCGCGGATGCGGCTGGTCACGCCAGCGCCTGCGGTGCGCACGTGCTGGCACTCACGCACTACAGTTCGCGCATCGATGATACCAGCGAGCTCATCGACGACGCTTCAGGCGCCTTGACGGGCCCGACGGTCGTGCATGCGTGCGCTGACGGAGAATTGTTCCTCATCGGCGGCGATGACATCCTTCCAGAGGTCGAGGTGCTCTCTGCTGCTGGCGGCTGGGAGCCGACGAGAATCACTTGAATCACGCTTGTCGACCCCAATCCATGGGTTTGACACTCCATTCAGCGGCCCGCACCCGTAGGGTGAACACTTGAAGAGGAGAGCAACCACCCCGCCGAACGATGCTCCGTTCACGGGCGCTGCTCGTTCTGCTCGTTCTGCTCATCTCCAGCACCGCACCGGCCGTGTTCCAAGTCGGTCAGCAGATGACCAGCGACCTGGGAATCACCTCCCCAGACCATGGCGCTGCCGGACGCGTTATCTCCTGTCAGATGGTCGATATCTCGACCCTTCCGCCGACGGTGACGATGTCCAATCAGACCTGCATGTCGATCAACCTCGGGGAGCTCACCCCGGGCACAGTGGTTGCATTCGACATCGACATCTACCCAGCACCGATCGACTTCCTCGTGTTCAAGGGTGGCCAACTGCCCGCCTACCTCAACGAGCAGACATACCGGCAGCCCGGGTTCTGGGAGCAGAACACCTCGTTGGAGTCACTCTCAGGGAATGGCACCCAGTGGCATTGGCAGGTTCCAAGCGATACCTCGCAGACCACCTGGTACGTCGTGCTCGACCACATGGCGCACCCCGGCGACAACGGCAATGGCGCCCAGGGGGGTGCTGACACGGACGTCGCGTTGTCAATCACCTTCCCCTCTGCCCCATATTGGACGATGCATGACTCACTCCAGTCGTTGGCTCCTGATTCCAGACGTCAGTTGCTCGGGCCTGAGACGTTGACGCTCGATGAGGGCACGGAGGTGTTGATCTCGGCTTTGCCTCTGCGGGGCGACCCGGACGTGTTCATCATGACCGAGCAGCAGCGCAACAACTACCTCATGAACGCCGGCGGGAATTTCTGGATAGCGAACACCGAACTGCTGAGCATAACCAGCCCGGTGGCAACGCCTTGGATGGTCACCAGCGAGTATGCAGGAAAGCCGCTCTACATGTTCATCGACAACAAGGCCGGACCCTTCGGAGGCGGGGATGGCAGCACGGAGGCGCGCGCCACGGTGATCGTCGAGTTGAGCCCTGTGAGATCCGCCACGATATCGACCGTCGCCAACCTCGCCAACGTCGATGTCGGCGAGACGATTTCCCTCAATGGGACTGCGACCCCCAACATGTCGGAACAGGTGGACCTGCTGCTCACGGATTGGGATTTCGACGGAGGTGACTCGGATTCGACCAGCGGCGCCACCGTCGAGGTGTCCTGGTCAGCTCCGGGGAATCGGACTATCACCGCCATCGTGAACGGCTCAGATGGCATTGACGACTCGGCACAGGTCACTGTGTCCGTGCAGGACCTGACGAACCCAGCAGCGGCGATCCTGGGTGGGTCCTCGGTGCTCACCCGCGATGTCAACTCCGACTTCTCGATCATCTCCACCTCAACGGACAACTGGATGATCAAGCGGGAGGATTGGCGGGTAGATGGCGCGCTGGTGCAGTCGTTCAACCAAGGTGGTTCCACGTTCAACCACTCGATCAACTCCACCGGCAACCACACCATCGAATTGACAGTAACAGATGGTGCCGACCACATCTCCGCGGCGAGCGTGATCGTTCTGGTTCGTGATGGGTCCGCCCCCCTTGTCACACCGATCACAGCTCCTTCCGATGCAACCGTTGGCGAAGCAGTCACCTTCAGTGCGAACGCGACAGATGCCGAATCGAGCGTGTTGACCTACACGTGGGATTTCGACAAGCGCAGCGATGCCGATGGCGATGGATTCGATGCCAACGATGTGCAGGCGGAAGGGCATACAGTCAGTTGGACGTTCACTGAATCAGGCGCGATCTGGGTGGTCGTCACCGTCCAGAACGATGCCGGGTTGAACAAGTCGGTCGACCACCTCATCGAGGTCGAGGGAGTCGTCACGACCCAGACCGGCAGCAATGTTCCCTTCGCGGCCAAGATCGGTGTAGCGCTGATCATCTTCGTGCTGCTCGGGGCAGGCGGATGGTTCCTGTTGAACCGGCGTCAGAACCTGCTCGAGGAAGCGACATTGGCCGCGCAGCATGCCGCGGCGCAGGAGGAGGAGGTGGCTGAGCCGGAACCGACAGATGTCGAGCAGATCGCGATGTTCGACACCCGCAGTGCGGCGTTGACGGGCAGAGCAGGGGCGGCGGCGGAGATCGCAGCACTCGCCGGCGTGGACCCAGGTGCAGGCCAGATGCTCTCCGACGATGCTCTCAGCGCATTCTCCGACATGTCCGATGAACCGGTTGCCGCCGCACCGGTGGACGAACATGACCCGATTCTCGACGACCTCGACTTCCTGCGCACGCGCGACGACGAGAAGGAGAAGCCAGAGGCAGAGCCAGACACCACCGCCACTCCGGTGGCTGAGTCCGCCGCACCGGCGAAGAAGGAGGGCGCAGGCGCAGTGCAGTTACCAGACAGCATCACAATCGCCAGCCCACCACCAGCCGATGCGCAGCCGGTGACCACGCCCGAACCCGCACCTGAAGTGCCGGCGAGCACCCCGACGGTGAGAACGGCCTGTCCGGCGTGCAACCAGCAGTTCGCGGTTGAGATGCCACCGGAACTCTCCGAGGCGATGGTCGCCTGCCCGAAGTGCGAGCAGCGCATCAAACTCCAGCGCTGAACCCTTGGCCCTCGCACGTGCGCGTACGATGCGCCAACGGCGCATCCCACCAAACCCTCTAAGCGGGATGGACACGCGATTCCCGTTGTGGAGCGAGATTCGCCCCGTCTTCTGCTCGCAGGTCCAACTCGGCGAAGACTACGCCCGGCCACCGTGCTGGCCCTGATGTTCCTGCTGCCGATCATCGCTCCGATGACCACCGTCTCCGCCCAACTACAGTTCCGCGCGGATGATTTCGGCATCCTCCTCAAACTTGACGAGGTGCTGGCTGAGCGGGAAGCGCGCATCAACGACATCAGCGTCATCACAGAGGCCAACCAAGCACTGGACCAGGTACGCCTTGAAGTGCGCGAATCGGATGGGGGCGACCCGCTCGCCAGGCTCGACAGTGCGCTTGCGGGAGTGACCATGCAGCCGACCGCTCCCCCGCCCGTGATGCATCCCGACCCCTACGACATGATGCTCAATCCCGACAACCATCCCGACGAATGGGCGGAGAACATGTGGGGGACGCTGCTCACCGTTGACAATTTCATCGTCTGGGTGCACTACAGGTCGCGGGGA
>CATMIM010000087.1 GCA_950068635.1 uncultured Candidatus Poseidoniales archaeon | reverse complement strand
ATCACGCTGCCGCTGACATCGGTGGGCGCCGGCGACCTGACCGGCATGCGGGTGAAACTTGCAGAGGAGTGCGACGGCCGCGATGCTTCGATGTCAGAGACCGGTGGGTCTGCCACGATCCCTGGGGAATGCAGCAACGACGGCAGCACCTCTGTGGTGAGCCGGATGGTGGATGCCAACCACCTGCAGGTGACCGTGCTGGCTACCTACGACTACGACCTCTGGCCACTCGGCCAGGACGTGTTCATCGACTTCACCACCGAACCTCCACCCGTGGATGACCCACCCCAGTGGACCACCGATGCGCCCAGTGATGGAGACCTGTTGCCTGTCGCTGATGTTGACACACCCCAGCAGATCGTCAACGAGGATGCCATCCGGGAATGGTTCAGCGACGAGCTGGACCCGGGAATGCTCAGCGTCAGCTGCTCCGGCGCTGACGGCTGGGCGCTGACCGGCGGAGCAGCGAACTCCTGGACGGTCACGCAGCAGACCAGCGGGCCGACCACCGTGACCTGTGAGGCGACCGACCTCTCCGACCAGGTCAGCGGACCGCGGACGTTCGTCGTCGCCGTTGCTCTCGACATCTCTGCGGCGGCGACCGAGGTCTCCAGTTCCGCGGTTCTCACAGTCATTTCCAGTACGAAGGCACCGGACGGTATGCTCGTCGACGTCGCTCTGTTGCAAGGCGACTCCGTGGTGTCGTCGTCGGTCCCTCTCGACAGTGGAACAAGCGGAACTGTGACACTCGATGTGTCCGCGCTCTCTCCGGGACCGATACTCGTCAGGGTGCTCGCATCAGGTGCTGGAATGGCGGACATGTCGCACACCTATGACCTCGGACTGGCGAAGCCGAGCATCCCACCGACGGTGACGATCACCGGCGAGGAGTGGGTCGAAGGGGCGTTCATCCTCAGCGGCAACTTCCATGACGCCGATGGAGAAGATGTGACCTTCACGCTGCGCATCGATGGAGTCGAGCAGGGGCAGGTGAGCGTGATCGACAACACCTGGCGAACCGGTGACATCCCGATGGACCTGCTCATCGAAGGTGTGCATACGGTTGAAGTGCAGGCGTGCGACGAATCGAATGTATGCACCTCTGTCACACAGGATGTGGACAACACCTTCCTGTTCCAAGAGGATGACGACCCGATCGCCGCCATGCCAGTCGATGATGGTGGATTGCCGGCGCCGGGTCTCGCTTGGGTGCTGTTCGCCCTGCTGAGCGCATCCCTTCTCATGCGCCGACGTGATTGAACGACGCGCGATGGGCCTGACAGGCGCTCCGCGCGGGCGCCCCAACCCTTAGAGGGGAAGCGCTCCGCCGGTCGACCGGCGAAGCAGATGGCGTTCCGAGGAAAGGTACTACGGCAGAGCCACGAGGGCGGCCTGCTCGTCAGTTTCGATTGTGAACCTCCTCGACTGTGGGTGCCATTGCAGACGGCCACCGGAATCTATCTCGGACCGGTCGACACCGTCATCGGATCCGTCAAGCGCCCGCTCGTGCACATTCACCCGCTCGCAGACGGCCTCGACCCTGAATCAGTGCTACAGGCAGAGGTGGAGCTCAGGCCACGCGGTGAGCGGGGCGGGCGCCAGCGCAGAGAGCGACATCAGGGACGACGCACCCAACGGCAGGGTGGAAACCGTGGCGGCCAAGGCGGAGATCGCAGGGGCCAAGGCGGAGATCGCAGGGGTCAAGGCGGAGGCCGTGGCGGCCAAGGCGGAGATCGCAGGGGTCAAGGCGGAGGCGGTCAGAGAGGCGCTCACCAGAGCAAGGGGCAGCGAGGCCAGCAAAAGGGCGGCCAGCGTGGTCCACGTCGAGGCAAGAGCGCTGGTCACGCACACAAGCGCAAGGAACCCGGAAACCCGTTCAAGCGGCGCCGTTGACGCGCTCGTGAACGATGGATGCACGCCCGCATGATTGAGAACCGGAAGCCTGTGGCGAGGTCATGGCGGCCCCCGACCCTGAGGACCTCTGGCTCGACCTGATCGATGCGGAGGACAGCGACGACCGCGACGAGCAGCTGCGCCTGGCCAAGAGGATCCTGAAACTCGACGACACCCATGTGGACGCCTGGTGGGCGCTCGCCAAACTCGAACTCCCCGCTCAGGGCGCTCCCACTCTGGTGCAGGCGTCACGCTGCCTGCGCGCCTGCAAGCAGGTCATCGAACTCGACATCGACCACCGCGACGCCTGGTGGCGAGGCGGGCAGATCCTCGTGGAGGATCTCGGCATGCTGGAGAAAGCGCTCAACTGGTGGCAGCGGCGCAGAGAGGCCTCACCCTCAGACCCTGAACCGCTGATCGAACAGGTGGCCATCCTCGCCGATATAGGTCTCTACCCCGAAGCCGCCGAGCGCCTCGCACAACTATGGGCGGAAGGGATGGAGTCGATGATGCATTCACAACTGCGACGGGCTGCTCGGCTGCACTCGATCGTCAAGAAGGCGGCATTGCGGGAGAAGAAGGACATCTTCCAGCCGTGGGACTCCGAGCATGAGGGGTGGAAGGAGGTTGAGTGGTCGCGTAACCGCAAGCCGGCGCAGGAGTCGACGCAGTTCCTGCTCATCGCCGGGCCTCTGGTGCTCCTCGAGGTCACTTACTGGAACAGCATCGAATTCGGGGGGAGCGTCATCTGGCCGATGCTGATGGGATTCATGCTCGTGCTGCTCACCGTCCTGTTCTGCGTACGCGCCTCCAAATGGCTCTCGTTGAAACTGAACAAACCTGCCTACAACATGGTGCGGGCGATGGATGTCGAGGTCACCTCGGGCATGGTGTGCATACCCGATGGCTGGCGAGGGATGAAACTCTACCTGGCGTTGGTGAAACTGCGAGCTCCTGCATGGCAGACTCGCTTGCTGCGCATCATCGACGCGGACGAGAAGCTGCCTGCCAAGTGGCGCCCAGATATCGGCGACCTGAGCACCGTCGACCTGATCCTATCCGAAGAGGAGTGAGCGGCGCTTCAGGTACCGGCTGAGAAGTCGGCGTGGTACGCCTTCTGCTCGTCGGTCAGTTCATCGATGCTGAGTCCCTCAGCGGCGAGTTTGAGCGCCGCCAGTTCACTGTCCTGCTCGCGCGTGATGTCGTAGACTGCGTTATCGTAGGAAGGACCCTCACGGGCGAGTCGGCAGAGGCTCAGGAACTGGTTGGCGAACGACATGTCCATCACTTCGGATGGGTGGCCTTCGGCAGCGGCGAGGTTGACGAGCCTTCCGCGGGCGAGCAGGAAGATGCGGCGTCCGTCGGCGAGGGTGAACTCGTCGTTGTTGCTGCGAATCTCCCGTTCTGAGACGGCCAGCGCCTCGAGTTCCGGGATGTTGATCTCACAGTCGTAATGGCCGGTGTTGCAGATGACCGCACCCTCCTTCATCACTGAGAAATGGCGCTCGACGAGCACGTCCTTCATGCCGGTCGCCGTGCAGAACAGATCGCCCAGAGGTGCCGCTTCGTCCATCGTCATCACGGGGAATCCATCCATGTGCGCCTTGAGTGCAGCCAGCTCATCCACCTCGGTGATGATGACCTTCGACCCCATTCCGCGCGCTCTGTTGGCCAGTCCCCTGCCACAGTGCCCATAGCCGGCGATGACGAACGTCTTTCCTGCCAGCAGGATGGAGGTCGCCCTGAGAATGCCGTCGAGTGTGCTCTGGCCCGTGCCGTGGACGTTGTCGAAGTCCCACTTGGTGACTGCGTCGTTGACGGCGATGACCGGATAGCGCAACTCTCCAGCTTCTGCCATGGCGCGCAGGCGGTGCACACCCGTGGTGGTCTCCTCGGTGCCACCGATCACGGTTGCGAGAGCGTCGGTTCTCGCATCATGCACGCGGAAGATGAGGTCTGCGCCGTCGTCGAGAGTCAGGGTGGGTGCAGCGTCGAGGGTGGCATCGATGCACCAGTAAAAGTCATCGACGGACTGTCCGTGCCAGGCGAATATCGAGTAACCTTCGCGAGCGAGCCAGGCGGCGACGTCGTCCTGCGTCGACAGTGGATTGCATCCCGACCAGCTGACATCAGCGCCAGCGGCGGCGAGCATCTCGATGAGCACCGCCGTCTCCTTGGTGACATGCAGGCAGCCGGCCACGGTCATGCCCGCCAGCGGCTTGTCCAGTTCCGCCTGCTGCTTCAGCGACGCGAGCACGGGCATGCGCGAGCGTGCCCAATCGACCCTGCGCGACCCTTCGTCAGCGAGCGAGATGTCAGCGACCTTGTAGGATTCTGCTTCATCCATCGAACGCGCCGACCCGCCTCCCATTCAAAAGCACACAGGGTGGGCTCGTTTCACCCTGAATCGCGTTCAGTGCTCGAAGTTGTAGAGCCCGTCCCAGATGTCGTCCAACCGAGCCAGCGACTCCTTGATCGGCACCGCCGCGCGGCCGAGCGGAGCATCGATGTTCCAACTGCCGTCGTCGTTGCGCACGCCGTCAGCGAGTTCGACGAGCCCTATCTCCGCCAGGTCTCCGATCGCATCGCGGATCTCGAAGTCGGCGTACACGTCCTGATCAGCCAACCACGCTTCGATGCGCTCATCCAGCGAGGCGATGGAGTGGCCCACATCAGCCTCGGCTAGCAGGAAC
Source organism: uncultured Candidatus Poseidoniales archaeon (assembly GCA_950068635.1). Lineage (GTDB taxonomy): Archaea > Thermoplasmatota > Poseidoniia > Poseidoniales > Thalassarchaeaceae > JAKUTA01. Next base: position 1,355 of record CATMIM010000087.1, on the reverse strand, counting down.
GTGTAGCAGAGCAGCGACTCCTTGCTCTCTTGTTCCTCCGCCAGATCGATGACCATGTTCAGCACGGCCTGATTGTTCGCCTGGCCCTTGAAGTAGAGATCCTTGGCAACTGCCGCCATGTAATCCTCCTTCGTCTTGCGATAGGTCATGTAGGCCTTCATCGCATAACTGCCGAGCGCTCCTGCGAGCGCGATCAGCAATGCCTGCGAGAGGTCGACCGTCGGACCACCGACAATCATCGGAAACAGATACTGCTGGAACAGCATGACCAGACCGACCAGCAGCGGGAAGGATATCTTCGCCTTGTCCACCGGACGCATCTTCGGGGAGGTGTTGGGGAATATGACCTCGAGGTCCGCGACTGGGACGTTCTTGAACAACCGCAGGTGCAGCCCCACCCCCATCTTACCGGGATCGTACTTCTTCTTCCCCTGTTCAACAAACCACTCCGACTCCTGGAAACGGATGATCTGGATGACGCGATTGTATATGTCGAACTTGACCTCCTTGCCCGGTCTGCGGAGCAGTTTATCGAGCGTGCTGGGCATGCTCTCGGTCATCTCATCGTGGCCGAGCTTGTACAGTTTCATCGTGACGAATTCGTCGATTCGAACATCCATGCTGATGGGGAACAGCGATTCACCCTCCAGTGCGAGTTCGAATTCCTCGTCGGTGATGTGCTCCCAGTTGCCGTCTACGAGCACCTCTTCGAAGGTGGTGATGAACGCATCTACTTCGGCGAGGTCGAGCGGCCGCTCCGAATCTGGGTCCATGGCGCTGTAGAGCACCTTGAGCCGCTCCAGTTGGCCCAGTGAACTGTGATGGTCGAGCGCTTCGAGCATCGCGCAGACGCTCTTCAGGCCCTCTTGAATGAGTGGCGCGATCGCTGGCTCGGCGAACAGCCGCTCCTTCACCTCATGTCGGGGCATCGGAATGAAGTGGCTCTTTCCCACACCCATCTGACCGCCTCGGATGACGTCAGTCTACGGCGTACATGAGTTTGACCCCGTCGCTTCCACCGCGATTCATACCCCGCTGGAGGATAGATGAGCTGGCGAGCGCTATCGCTCTGCGGAGTAGAGCGGCTTGCGCCGCATCTCAAGCGCTATCGCTATTGCTGTTGGAAGTGCGATGCATACTGTTCGGCGTATTGTCGAGCTGTCTCCTCTGGGTATCCCTGAGCGATGAGCTGCTGGACGTAGGCCTCCATCGGATCCATGTCCTCTACACCTCCGAAGCCTTCGCTTGGTTCGCTACCACCCTTGCGCATGCGCAGCATGAACAGGGTTGCGAGAACGACGATCAGCAGAGCCAACGCACCGATTCCGGCATAGATGATCAAGGCTCCAAAGCCC
>CATMIM010000086.1 GCA_950068635.1 uncultured Candidatus Poseidoniales archaeon | reverse complement strand
GGATGTGGGGATGGACTCCCTCGCATGCGCCCGCATGGGCCACCTGGGTGACCGGCGCCTACCCGAATGCAGGACAGTTCCACTGGTCCACGGAGGAACTCTCGCTGTTCGCCTTCGTGGGCATCGAGCACGGGCTGCCGTTCAGCATGGAGCTCGCCTACCCGTTCCACAGGGTGGTTCCAGTCGACTCCGGTGGCAACCTCGAGCACCTCATCCTGCTCACCATCTACATGGGAGTGGTCCACGTGCTGCTGGGTCTGGTCATCGGATTCCGGGACATCTGGCTGCACGGCGATGTCCACGGGAACGCCGGGCCGATCGTCGCCCTGTTCGACCGCGGCTCGTGGATGGTCATCCTGATCGGTGGATTCATGTTCGCCTACGGATTCCTCGGGCTCGGCAGCGGGCACACGGACGAGGGCTACGTCGCCTTCCTGACCTCGATGCGCAACATCGGGGGGGCAATGGCAGGCGTCGGCATGCTGATGCTCATCTACGCCAGTTGGGCCTACCACGGAATGCCGGTGCTCATCGCCGCCTTCCTCGGTCCGATCGAGGCCATCGGCATGATGCCGACAGTCATCTCCTACGTGCGCCTGTTCGCGGTGGGAATGGCCGGCGTCAAGATCGCCGAGACGGGCAACAACATGCTCTACGGGCACATCGAGGACGGCCATGGAGTCGGCCTGCTCGGCGCCGTCGCCGACCTCGGCCACCAACACGTCGAGGGGCTCGTGCTGTTGCTGGCGGTGGCGCCGGTGCTGCTGGCCATAGGCATCAAGTTGTTCAGCAAGCAACTGCCACCCGAAGCAGGACGGTTCGGGTTGCTGCACGGAATGACGTTCAGCGGCCTCTTCGGGATGGTGCTCCTCGATGTCGATGTGGTGACTGTCCTCACAGTGCTCTCACCATTCGCCATCGTGCCGGGGCTGGCATTCGTGCTCGCTTCCCTCGACAAGGCGGACCTCTCGCTCAACGCCCAGATCAGCCTAGCCATGCTATCCTCATGGTTCGTCGGCCTGATCGTCGTCGGCGGCGTCTACCTGGTCGTCACGCTCGGTCTCGCTTGGATCGGCGTCCAGTTCTTCGCTTGGGGCCTGGGAGTGGCCAGCCCCAACATCCACACCGCCAGGCTGCACCTCGTCGAGTGGATGAAGCAGTTCTATCAGGCGGTCGGTGAGGCGTTCGAGCCGTTCGGGTTCACCGCAGCCGCGGTGGAGGTTGAGTGATCAGATATCAGGTTCCAGTGCAATGCATGGGAAAAATGGAGGAATGAAGAAAATGAGAGAAATGAAATTGGTGCGAATGGGTATGCGTCTGCTGCTCGTTCTGAGCGGTCTGACCCTGCTCGCTGGCGTTGTCAGCGCGGCGTTGTCAGATGCTGAGCTCGCGGAGAAGGACACCATGGCCAAACTCGGTGCGGGGATCGCGCTGGGCGGTTGTGGTATCGGGACTGGACTCGGTCAAGGACAGATCGGCGCAGCCGCGGTCGGCTGGGTTGCCGAAGACGGTTCGAAGATCGGGCTCGCCCTGATGTTCACCGTGCTGCCTGAGACCATCCTGATGTTCGGATTCATCGGGATGTTCCTGCTCTGAGCGACTAGACTGAATGACGAATGAACCAGGAGGACGAAGCGAGATGACGTTGGACGCGTTGGCCAAAGAGATTGCCGCGGCGGCGAGGAAGGAGGCGAAAGCCCTCACCGATGCCGCCAAGGCGGAAGCGAAAGAAACCCTGAGCGAAGCGAAGGAAGAAGCGCAGGCGATGCGCGACCAGGCGATGCAGAAGGCTGAGCGCGACTGTGCTCAGAACCGCACCGAGACCGTCGCTTCCGCCCGACAATTCAACCAGAAACGGATGCTCATCGCTCGCCGCGAGGAGCTCGACGCCACCAGAGAATCGGTGTGCGAACAGGTCGGCTCTGCCCGCTTGAAGGGACGCGCCGACCTGCTGAAAGCCCTCGTGAAAGAGGCGAAAGGGGAAGCGGACGCCGACATGGTGCTGCGACCCGTGGCGCTCGACCGCTCTGCACTGCAGAAGATCGGTAGCAACTTCGACATCGGAGATGACGTGAGCGGCATCGGCGGATTCGTGTTGGAGTCGGCGGACCGCTCAATCGTTCTCGACTACCGTTTCGACGGTCGTCTGGACGAAGCGTGGGTGGCGGCGCTGCCCACGGTGAACACAGCATTGTTCGGCGACGAGTGAGCAAGGAGTGAGTGGAATGGCGACGGTGGCAACGGGACAGTCGAACTGGGCGAACGCATCAGCCCGCGGCAAGTCGCGCAAGGCACAGCTCATCGACGCCACGCGCATGCGCCAGTTGCTGCAACAGGCTCCCGACGCCATCGCTGCGAGCATCGCGGAGATGGGCTACAGGCCCGAACTCGACCTGTACGCCGACACGCTGACCGGAGTCGATCTGGTCGAAGCCGCCCTGAATCACAACATGGACCGAGACCTGCAACAGGTGCTTGGGTTCTGCCAAGGTCACCTGAAGAATCTCGTGTCCATCTATGTCGAGCGCTTCACCTACCAGAAGGTGAAGACCGCTCTCAGGGCGATCCGCAGTGGCGTCTCCTACGACCATGTAGCCTCACAGGTGCTGCCTGAGCGGAACGAATCCAACCGTCCATGGCTGGACCTGGTCCGGGACTGCGAGACGTTGCAAGAGGCGGCCGCGGCGCTGGAGGGGACGCAGTTCGGCAAGGCGCTCGCCGACATCGATGCGGATGATGATCTGGTCACCTACGAGGACGCCCTCGATCGGTACTACTACGCAGCAGCGACCAAGAAGCTGCGCGCCGGCACGACGCGGCACCCCGTGCTGCTGCGCTACCTGCGCACCGAGATCGACCACCGCAACGTCATCAACATGTTCCGCGCCCTCAAACAGGGACTCTCATCAGAGGACCGAGCGGAGTTGACATTGCCCGGTGGCAAGGCGATCACCGCCACCTACCTGCGCCAAGCAGCGGAGGCGGACAACGAAGAGGCGCTGCTGGAGATCCTGCGCCGCGCCCCCGGATTCGACGACGACGGCTTCGATGAGGCGCTGACCGAGTCCCGCGAACGGGGGACTCTGGACCCGATCGTCAACGTGCTGACAACGCAGCGACTCAAACTGCTGAGCCGGATGAACATGCTCAATCCGCTCTCGGCATTCCCCCTGATTCACTACATCGAGCGCAAGGTGCTCGAAGTGACCAACCTGCGCCTGCTCGTGCGCGGAAAGGCCGCCGGCCTTGACAACGACGTGATCGAAGCGCACATGATGTTCTGATGGAGGCGAAATAATGGAAATTGCAGTCGTCGGAACCTCGGAATTCACCCTTGGATTCCAACTGGCGGGCATCACCCGCATCCTCAACCCTCCAGACGACGAAGAGTTGGAGCGCGACATGAGAGCGCTGCTCAATGAGGGGGAGGTCGGAATCGTCGTCGTCGATTCAGAAGATCTCCTCAAACTGCCCGAGAGGCTTCGCATCCAACTCTCGGACAGCATATCGCCGACATTCCTGGGTATCGGAACCACCGAAGACACAACGCTTCGGGAATCGATTCGCAAGGCGATCGGCGTGGACCTTTGGAAGTGAACCCAGAACGAAAGGAAGTGAAGAAATGAGTGACGAAGGACAGATCTATCGAATATCGGGACCAGTCGTGACAGCCATCGGAATCGGCGCGCGCATGTATGACATGTGCCGCGTCGGCGATGAAGGGCTGCTGGGCGAGGTCATCGAACTGCACGGAGACAAGGCGGTCATCCAGGTCTACGAGGACACGTCGGGCATCAGGCCTGGTGAACCCGTGATCAACACCGGGGACACGCTGTCGGTGCAGTTGGGACCGGGTCTGCTGACACAGATCTACGACGGCATCCAGCGCCCATTGGCAACCTTGGAGGAGAAGATGGGTGTGTTCATCACCCGCGGCGTCGATGCTGACGGTCTGGACATGGAGAAGAAGTGGGAGTTCACGGCCACGGTCAAGAAAGGGGACGAGGTCACTGGTGGCCAGACCATAGGCACCGTCCAAGAGACGGAAACCATCCTGCACAAGGTCATGGTACCGCCCGGCAAAGAAGGCACGGTGGAATCGATCAGTTCAGGCGAATTCAACGTCACCGAGACTGTCTGCACACTATCCGACGGCAGCGAGCTGGCGATGATGCAGCGCTGGCCTGTGCGCTCACCAAGGCCGTACATCCGCAAGCACGCCCCCAACATTCCTCTGGTCACCGGTCAGAGGATCCTCGACTTCCTGTTCCCGCTCGCCAAGGGTGGTACCGCCGGCATCCCCGGACCCTTCGGGAGTGGCAAGACGGTCGCTCAACAGGCGCTCGCCAAGTGGTCTGACGCGCAGATCGTGGTCTACATCGGCTGTGGAGAACGGGGCAACGAGATGACCGAGGTGCTCACCGAGTTCCCCGAGCTCATCGACCCGAACACCGGCCTGCCGCTGATGAACCGCACCTGCATGATCGCCAACACGTCGAACATGCCAGTAGCCGCCCGCGAGGCTTCGGTCTACACCGGCGTCACCATCGCCGAATTTTACCGCGACATGGGATACGATGTCGCGCTGATGGCCGACTCGACTTCACGCTGGGCCGAGGCCATGCGTGAAATCTCCAGCCGACTCGAGGAGATGCCCGGCGAAGAGGGCTATCCCGCATACCTCTCAAGCAGACTCGCTGAGTTCTACGAGCGCTCCGGGCGTGTCGAGACGCTCGGCGGCGATGACGGCTCGATCTCGATCATCGGTGCTGTGTCACCACCTGGCGGTGACATCTCCGAGCCGGTCAGCCAAGGGACGCTGCGCATCGTCAAGGTGTTCTGGGGACTGGACGCGGGCCTCGCTCGCCAGCGCCACTTCCCGGCGATCAACTGGCTGCAGTCCTACTCGCTCTACCCGCAGTCACTCGATCCGTGGTACCGCGAGAACATCGCCGCGGACTTCCCCGAGGTGCGCACCGAGATCAGCAGCCTGCTGCAGGTCGAGGCGGAACTGCAGGAGATCGTGCAGCTGGTCGGCTCGGACGCATTGCCGATCGACCAGCAGTTGACGCTAGAGGTGGCGCGCATGACCCGCGAGTACTTCCTGCAGCAGAACGCCTTCCACCCGGTGGACACCTACTCCAGCCTCAAGCTGCAGTATGCCATGACCAAGGCGATCCTCACCTTCCAGGAAGAGTCGAAGAAGGCGATCGCGGCCGGAGCGCTGCTCGAGGACGTGGTCAACGTTCCAGCGCGCACCACGCTGATGCGCGGGAGGCTTGAGGAGGGCTACTCGGAGAAGTTGGAGGGACTCGTGGCCGACATGTGCAGCGAGATCCAAGCGACGGCGGAGGCCGTCTGAAGGAGGGATTGAGATGAGTGTGAAAGAATACCGAACCATAACCGACGTGAAGGGACCGCTGGTCTTCCTCACAGACACAGAGCCTGTCGCCTTCGGCGAGATCGTCAGCCTGCGCTTGGCGGATGGCACCGTCAAGAACGGACAGGTGCTGGACACCAGCGACGACCTGGTCGCAGTGCAGGTGTTCGAAGGAACAGCCGGCATCGACTTGGGGACCGGGGTGACATTCCTCGGTGACGTGTTCAAACTGCCTGTGAGCAAGGGGCTCATCGGACGCATCCTGTCCGGCTCCGGTAAACCCAGAGACGACGGGCCGGAGATCGTGGCGGAGAAGTACGCCGACATCATCGGCGCGGCGATCAACCCCTACAGTCGCGAGATGCCGGAGGAGTTCATCCAGACGGGAATCTCGGCCATCGACTGCTGCACCACGCTGGTGCGCGGTCAGAAGTTGCCGATCTTCTCGGCCTCCGGACTGCCGCACAACGACATCGCGCTGCAGATCGCTCGTCAAGCGAAGATCATCTCCTCCGATGAGCAGTTCATCGTCGTGTTCTGCGCCATGGGCATCACCGCCGAGGAGTACAACT
>CATMIM010000085.1 GCA_950068635.1 uncultured Candidatus Poseidoniales archaeon | reverse complement strand
CCACCGAAAAGAAGGCTGCGAGGACAGGGTTCGCCATACGAACTCCTGTTTCTAATTTTGGCTTTACTTTCTTGGCCCGTTACACTGTTGTTCAGTACACTTGTGGTAGGGGAGGTTCACGTGAGTTCCTTTGGAATTGATAAGATTTGGAGCGCCAACCAACAGGGACTCATGCTCTTATTGCCCCTGTACATCTTCTCGTTCGTGTGCACTTACGCATGTTATCGACTTGATCAGGAAGCTCGCGAGGGTGATGTGTATGCCAAGCAAAAGGCTGCATATCATCGTGACATGGACCAATACCTCAATCTGAAGAAGGCGTACTACGAAAAGGCCGCGGATGGTCTAGGGTTGTCCCCTCCCCCTGATGAAGAGTCTTGAGCGAGCCGGAATCCCCAATTGGGTGACCGCACCAGCCATGGCCGATGTCGCTGCAGAGGGCCGGCCTGGAAGAGGTGTCTTCTGCGCTGGACAAGATGGAATCTGGCGGCGAGCAGGTCAACCTGCTGTTAGTGCGCCGTGAGCGTGAGCCACGAGCCGAGTTCGCCCGCTTGGAGGAACTGCTCGCGCGAGCGCGCGACATGGGAGTGCGTATCGAGCAAGGCTCCGAGAGCGACCTGTGGCGGATGTCCAAGGAGGAGGGAACTCCCGATGTGCTCGCGCTGGTCGGCCGCCCCGCTGACGGCACCTTGGAAGAGGTGTGCGCTCGCGGGGGGCTGGTCTGGCTGCTCGCCGGCGCTCGCTACGCGGTGAACATCGGCTATTCCATCCGCACTGCCGAGGTGAGCGGCGCCGCCGCCGTGATCATCGACACGGACATCAGCGGCGTCGAGCGGAAGACCGCCATCCGAACCTCGATGCGCGCCGACCGCTTCATCCCGGTGTTGTGGGAGGATGCGGCGGAAAGCGTGTCAGCGTGGCGCGAGAGCGGCTTCCGCGCCATCGCGATCGAGGATGTCGGCGAGCGTGAGCCGTGGGATGTCGACCTGACCGGTGATGTCATGCTCATCGTCGGCGGCGAGCACGACGGGGTTCCCGAGGCGATACTGGAGCAATGCGACGATGTCGTCAACATCCCGATGGCAGGGTTCGTCCCCTCGTACAATCTGCAGGCGCCGCTGGCGGTCGTCGCCCTCGAGGCCCTGCGCCAGCGCCGTTCCGAGTAGCCGGTTTCATTCGGTGGCTTTCTCGGCGATCCATCTGTAGCTGACCACCGTCCAGGTCACCTCGACCTCTTCGCCGGACTCGGTGATATCGTAGAACGTGTTGATGGAAACCGTGACGTCGTTGACGTAGGTGCCGATGCCCTTGCCCCCGTTCTGCCAGCGTTCGTCGATCTCCTCCACGAGTACGTTCTCGGCGGCGTAATCCTGGCCATCGTACTCCGAGTTCACGTCGGCGTTGAGCACGATCTGCGGCAGTTCATCATTGCAGGAGTTGGATGAGCCCTCATGCTGTCCTCCGATCTGCGAACCGCCGTCCACCCCAGCGAGTTCCAGTTGTGCGCTGACATCGTCGCAGAATCCCAGCCCCGACTCGTCGGTCTCTGAGAAGTGGACGCTAACCTGCACCTTGCCGATGGCCCACCCTTCGATGGCGCTGATCGAATACTCGAACGAATGGGTCGTCTGGTCGGTGATGAACGCCCTCTCGGAGACAGTCGCAGTCTCCTCCTCGAAGCGCACCATGAACGTGCCACGCAGGTCCGGTGGCGGCGCCTCATCGGGCGCCAGCATCCCGCTGATCAGCACATAACCACCCCATCCTCCGAGCACGAGCAGGATGGAGATGCCGCTGGCGATCCAGACGCGCGGATTCACCTGCGCCAGCCTGAGCGCACCTGCGCGAGCGAACTCGAGCGCCGGTGGGAGGTCAGCGTCTGCTCTCTCTGCCATCGTCATCTGGTGGGCATTGAGCGCAATAACCCTATGCAAAGACCCCATCGCGCGCACGTGGAAGACGAGTTCCACCTCTCCGAGCGACCTGAGGAATCGGGCGTCTGCAAGGCTCTGGGCATCCGCTACGGCGAATTCGGCGGCGGCAAGGCGACCATCCTCTGCACCGTCACCGCGGAGCACGTCAACAAGGGCGGAGTCGCCCACGGCGCGCTGTTCACGACGATGCTCGACACGGCGCTGGGAGGTGCGCTCGTGTCCACGTTGCGCATCGAGACCTGGTGCGCCACGGCCCAACTGTCCGTTTCGTTCCTCGAAGCGGGGCAGGTGGGGGATGAACTCACAGCACATGGAAGGGTCGTGAGGAGAGGCAAAGGGGTGGCACATCTCGCCGGAGAGGTCGTCGACCAGAAGGGGACGCTACTCGCCTCAGCAACCGGGACGTGGGCGATCTTCGCCGCCAAACCGGACAAGTTCCCTGACAGGGAATGAGATTGACGACCGGATGATTCTTGAGTGTCCGGGTGAAACCTCTTCATAGGGCAGGACCACAGGCAATGGTGAGCGGCCATGTTGTTCGGAACAGACAAGCACCACGCCGGCCAGTTCTGGATGCTTCTGGGATTGTCGCAGTTGTTCCTAGTCGCGTTCGCCATGGATCCAACATACGATGTGCTGATGATGCTGATGGGGGGCTCGGGGGGGGGATTCCTGCTGCTCTCGCTCTACTCCTTCGTCTCGAAGGTCAAGAATGATGACTTCAGCACTTTCGATGGGCGATACAATCAGGACGAGGGTTCGATTATCTACCGCAACGAGGAGGGGAATCTCGCTGAGTACCATCCCCCTGAGGCAAGTCGCAACTGGATGCGCCTCCTCGTATTGCTCTGGTTCGCCGGGCTGGTCTTCAGTTCGAAGTTCGTCTGAGGGGGGGCTCTACTGTCCACTGCTGAGCCTGACGACGGCTCCGGCAGACAGTTCGTCTCAGTCGACCACCTGCTCGGCGGCTATTACTCGCTGTATCGGCGCTTCTTCTTCCTCTTCAGTATCGTGATCGTCTTTCTTCTCGTGCGCTCATTGGGCGCTCCGATATGGGTGTCCGCCTCAGTCGCCGGCTTCTCGATCGGTCCGATCCTGCTGCTCGAACAATGGTTCGCTAAGCGTTCCCTAGAACAAGACTGACGGCGGTATCGAGGCCTCATCAGGGCATGCGGTCGGCGAACTACTGATAACGTCAAGGGAATTGGGAAAGGCGAGTCGCATGGTTTCACCATTGGATTTCTTCTCATTCGTGGCGGATACCAGCGGTCTCGAACTGGTTTTCCTGATGTCTGCCATCATCGGGAGCACCCTGTTCTTCGTCTGGTTCCTGCTCACGATGATCGGGGGCGTCGCCGGTGATGTTCTCGAAGGCGTTTTCGAAATCGACATCGGTGATTCCGACCTCGCTTTCAAGGCGCTCACATTCCAAGGCATCATGGCCTTCTTCATGATGTTCGGGCTGGTCGGATACGCGTTGATGAACTCCGGTCAGGAGGAGACATTCGCGGCCATCGGCGGCATCGTCGCAGGCGGCATCTCCCTCTATCTGGTCGGCAAGATGTTCGAGGGCTTCAAGCAACTCGAGACGCACGGCAACGTCGACATCGAGAACGCCATCGGGGCCACAGGTTCGGTCTACTCGCGCGTTCCGGCGGATGGTGTCGGGCAGGTGCAGGTCACCTTCCAGGGCAAACTGCAGACCCGGGCGGCCGTGTCCGCAGATGGAAACCAGTACGCTACTGGAGATTTCATCGAGGTCGTTGGGATACGCGGCGGTGATACTCTTGAGGTAAAGGGTGTCGAGAGAACTGAAACACAGGAAGAGGAATGATCGGAGGAATGAGAAATGGCTGCTGACGGATTTGCATGGACTGTGGTGTTCCTAGCGTTCATCGCGATCTTCGTACTGACACTTATGTTCCTGGCGTCGCGCTACAAGCGCTGCCCCTCGGACAAGATCCTGGTCATCTTCGGCGCTGGTCCGGGCATGAAAGGGAGGGCTGCGAAATGTCTGCACGGTGGTGGTGCGCTGATCTATCCACTGATCCAGAACTACGCGTTCCTGGACCTCAAGCCGATGACCATCAACATCAACCTCACCAACGCGCTGTCGTACCAGAACATCCGCATCAACGTCCCGTCAACGTTCACCATCGGTGTCAGCACAGACCCGAAGATTATGCAGCTCGCGGCAGAGCGGCTGCTGCATCAGACACCTACCCAGATCGAGGATATGGCGAAGGAGATCATCTTCGGTCAACTGCGTCTGACGGTCGCTACCCTGACCATCGAGCAGATCAACCAGGACCGCGAACTGTTCCTCGAGGCGATCGTCAAGAACGTCGACCACGAACTGTTCAAGATCGGCCTGCATCTCATCAACGTGAACGTGACCGACATCCACGATGAGTCGGACTACATCGAGAGCATCGGCAAGAAGGCAGCCTCCACCGCCGTGAACGCGGCTATCGTCGATGTCGCCGAAGCCGAGAAGCATGGTGCGGTGGGCAAGGCCGAGGCTGACAAGGAGAAGGACGTGCGCGTCGCCATGAACGTCGCCGAGGCCACGAAGGGCAAGAAGGACGCTGAGCGAGACCAGCGTGTGCACGTCAAGGGGCAGGAAGCGATCGCCGTCGAAGGTGAGAACCTCGCCGCGGCGAACATCGCCGACTACAACGCCACGCTCGCCGAGAAGGAGGCGGAGGCCATGCGCCGCTCAGAGGTCGCCAGGAGGACCGCTGAGATGGAGGTCCAGAAGGCGCAGTACCTGCTCGAACAGGAGCGTCTGAAGGCCGAGGACATCGTACGCGAGGAGATTCACAAGAAGCAGATTGAGATCGCTGCCGAGGCCGAGGCCGAGCGCCAGCGGCGCGTCGCCCGTGGTGAGGCCGACGCGATCCTCGCCCTCTACGAAGCAGAAGCAGAAGGTCAACAGAAAGTGCTCGAAGCGAAGGCTGCAGGTTATGCCAAGTTGGTGACCAGCGCAGGCGGGGACCCCAAGGCAGCCGCCACCCTGCTGATGGTCGAGAAGATCGAGGGCATGGTCCAGGCGCAGGTCGAGGCCATCAAGAACCTGAAGATCGACAAGATCACCGTCTGGGATTCCGGCGGTGCCGATGGCGAGGGATCGACAGCGAACTTCGTCAGCAGTCTGGTGCGCAGTCTGCCGCCGCTGCACGACATCGCCGCCAACGCCGGAGTCGACCTGCCCGAATACCTCGGCAGCATGACCGACGATGACGACTCAGGGGCCTGACGACTCGGCACCAATGCCGCGGAACGGTTGAAGGCCGGGCCGCCTTCGGCGGCCCATGCGTCAGCGGGAACTGTTCGCGTTGGCCATGCTGGTGGCGATGCTGCTCCCGGCAATGACCGGCTGCCTGTGGGATAAGGACGAGCCTCCACCCTCACCCCTGCCCAGCCCATTCGACTTCGATGAGCCGATCGCCAACACGACGTGGTATCACTTCGGCAACTGGACCGATGCGCTCGACTTCTCAGTCAGTGAACTCAACCTGTCGGTCAATGCCACGCCCATCTGGTCTCTGGGCACCTATTTCGGAATCGGGGCGACCACCTTCGAGCCGACCATCGGAGTGAACTCGGCGGGCACTCTCTTCGTGACGAATTGGGGCGGTCTAGGGCGGGGGACGCACGTCATCAGGTCACAGGACCAGGGGTTGACTTGGGAGGACGTGGGACCGTATCCGGGGCTGACTTCGGGGCAGATAGTCAACTCGAACGACCCCTATCTCTACGTCGATCCGTGGACCGACCGGCTGGTGAAATTCGACATGCATGCGCTGGCGGTGATGTTCGTTGAGTATTCCGAAGATGAGGGGGAATCGTGGAGCATCCCTTACCCGGGATCCGGCGTCTACACGCCTCAGGATCACCAGTCGATCGCCTCCGTTCCCCCCGGGCCTGGCTTCGACGGACCCCTGCTGCACGGCACCGTGTACGTGTTCTGCATCAACACCGGGAACCAGGGTCCGCTCGGCCCGTTCTGTGACACGTCGATC
>CATMIM010000084.1 GCA_950068635.1 uncultured Candidatus Poseidoniales archaeon | reverse complement strand
GGACGACCTGCTGAAGATGCCCAACCTGCCAACCGAGATCAAACAGTTCTCATTCCTGTTCGAACTCCAGCAGATGCACACACAGAAGAACCTCAGCGACGCCGCTCACGACGAATATGTCAAGTTGATGCGTAAACAGCAGAAGACGATCGACGAGCTCGATGCGCTGAAGGACGAGCGAGAGCAGATCGCCAGCGATACGACCAGTGAGGACCCCCGCCTGAAGGATATGAAGGTCAATCGCAAGGAGGAGAAACAACTCAACGAACGCATCGGCAGCATGCTGGACACCATTCTCGCTCAGCGTGATGAGATGAAGGGTCACCGCCGGGAGATCGGACGTCTCGAGGCGTTCCTGCGCATTCGCACGGACTCCGAACGCAAGGGGTACACGGAGCAACCTCGCCTGGAGGACATCCAGCAGCGGGCGGCCACTGGCGGCACGCTCTCATTCGAGGAACTGTCCCGCCTCATCTCCAGCGGTGGTCTGAGCGACCTCGACAGTCGAAAGAAGGAGGAGCCTTCTCGGACAGGGCGGCGGGTCAACCCACCCAAAACCAAACGGCGCAAGGCGAAGGCGCGGCGCGGTAAACCCGGCAGGCAGAAACCGCCGCAGGACTGAGGGCCGCAACCTCGATGCGTAACCACCGAGGTCGCCAGCCGATGGTCGAACTCGCCTGGCGGCTGCATCCGGACGCAGCGGAGGTGCTCGATGAGGCAGCGTGGAGACGCTGCTCACAACTGATCGAGGAGTGTACCGGAGAATATTACGAGAGTGAACAACTCCGGCGACTGCCGCTCGCAGAGGAGTTCGGCTGCCTGGTGCTGGAAGCGAACAGCCGTCCCGGACGACCGCATGGTCTGCTGTTCAGCATGCGCCTGGACGAGACCACCGCACGGGTGCTGCTGTTCCTGGTCGAGTCGAGTCTGCAGAACAGGGGGCACGGGGGACAGGCATGGGTGGAGTTCGCACGGCTAGCAAGTCAGGATGGGGTTGAAACTGTGCAGTTGGAAGTGAGAGAGGACAACTTGGGTGGTCAGAGGTTCTATCACCGACTCGGACTCGAAGCGGTTGGCTGCCTCGAATGCTACTACGGGGACGGTGGCGAGGGGCTGCTGATGCGGGGGCCACTGATGGAGCGCCGGCGACAGATTGGATGAGAGCGTCGTTTTTCCCCGCGGACGGGTTCCGCTGGCCAATGCGCCAACAAGTGCTCGAGGAATTCGCCGCCGCGGAAGGGGTGGTATGGGCTGGCATTCTCTCGCGGGAGGGCTTCATCCATGAGGCGGCCGGCGCTGACTCATCGAACCTCGAAGGAGTCGGATCACTTGCACCGGCGATGCTCGACGCCGCCGACGCGCTCAGTTCAGCGAGCGAGAGAGGCACCACGACGAGAGTTACCGCTCTTGGGACCGCGGGTACGCTGGTATGTGAGCGACTCGCACCAGACTGGCACCTGCTCGTCCGCTTGGAGCCGGGTGCCAACCTAGGTCTGCTGCGAATCACGCTCTCCGGATGCTGCGAACGACTCCGCGAACTTCTGTGAGCCACGCAACCGGTCGGCGTCGGCTAATCGAACAGAGGACCCATGATGCTGATTCCATTACTGGCATCGAGCGCCTGCTTCTCCATCGAATGGTTCACGTGACGCATCTTCTCGATCTGCAGGGTGCGCACGATCTTCCCGTTCCTGCGATCCAGCCCGAGCGCGAGGATGGCATCGGCGATGAATCCCTCATTGCCCTCCAGTTCTGCATGATCCCCGGTCTGCCGTTCGGTGACTATCAGGGTGTAGAGTCCCTGAGAGCGCAGGAAATCAAAGAAGCCGAACATCCGCTTGCGCATATCCGCATCCACGGTGGTCAGGCTGTAGATGGCCCCCAGACTGTCGAGCACGAAGGTGGTGAAGGCATGCCCGCGCTCCTGCTTGAAATGCTGGATCATCCGGCGGGTGAACTTCAGGTAATCCATCGCCTCATTCTCCTTACGCAGTTCGGTGAAGTCGGTGATCTGCAGGTTAGGGGGCAGGTCGATGCGCATCGATTGGCAGCTCTTCAGCAGGCTGTCGACCGTCTCCTCCACTGTACAGTAGAGGCCGAACTCGCCAGTGCGGCGCAGGTGGTTGGCCACCAAACTGAGCGCGAATCCGGTCTTCAACGAGCCGGGCGGCCCCGTCACCAGCGTGAGATAAGGAGGGGACACGTCATTCTGCATCACCCTCTCCATTCCGGGAATCCCACCGATGAACATCGCTACCGTCGACGGGTAATGCCGACGCCGACTTAATCGTTGCCGCGGAGGACACCCCTGTATCCTCACCGAGCGACTCAGTGGATGACGCCAGGGAAATGACAGTCGTTAAATGCAGGCTACTGGTGGCGGTTCCTGCGCGGCACGGCCCTCAAGGGACGCAGAACGAACTACGGGAGCGGAGACCGAATGGAAGAGGAGTTTCGTCAGTCGAGAAGCCGAATCCAAAAACTGGTCTCAGAACACCGCACCCGTCGCGATGAATGGAACTCCTGCACAGTTGAGAACCGTACCCGCCGCGACAAGATCGGCGGCAAGAAGCGCGAGATGTTCGACGAGATACAACGTCAGCGGGAGATCCGTGACGAAGGCAACGAGAGCGTCAAGTCTGCGAAAAAAACACGAGACGAAGGCAACTCGGCGGTGGCCACGGCGAAGGAGCGACTGCAGGAGTTGCAAGGCGACGAAGCGGGCCAGAAGCCCAAGGGACCGACCATCCACGGACTCAGGAGAAAGCTCGATGAGATGGAGCGCGATTACGAGACTGGGAGATTCGGCGGCGGCAAGAAGGAGAAGGAGGCCATCGGAGCGATGCGCGAACTCGATCGGCAGATCAAGAAACTGGCCTCGATGCAGGCAGATGACACCGATCTCGGTAGGGCATTGCAGGCCCGACAAGAGGCGGTCGATGAACAAGAAGTGGCACATCAGAAGGTGGTTGAGGAAGTGGAGAGAGCGCAGACTGCGCACGAACTGATGGTTGAACTCCGAAATAAGATCAATCGCCTCACAGAACTGCACGAAGAAGCTCATCAGGCGTTCGTCGGCTCAAAAATGCATGCCGACTCCGAGCACCGACGCTACATCATCGCCATGCGCATCGTGTATGGCATTCGCTACTTTTTCGAAGCCAAGGAGGCGCGCACGGCCGGACGCGAGCCGACGCGCGTCGAAGCGCGCGTCGAAGTCCAGGACCTGATGTCCAAACTCATGAGTGGGGAGACTCTGTCCACCGAGGAGTTGATGGGCATCCACAGGGACGGGAATTGAAGGAGGGAATGCGAATGATCACACAGGACGACATCTCGGATGTGCTGCTGGAATACGACCGACTCAAACTGCGTATCGGGATGACTGCAAGCCACTCCGCGCTCGACATCTGCGATGGCGCCATCGAGGAGGGATTCCCAACCGTCGCCTACTGCCAGAAGGGGAGGGAGAAGACGTATTCTGACTACTTCCGCACCGTCCGCAGCAGCGGAGGTCGCGTCGTGCGCGGGATGGTCGACAAGGCCATCGTGCTCGACAGGTTCAGCGATGTGCTGGATGCTGAGTTCCAGCAACAGATGCGTGACCGAAACGTGATCTACATCCCGAATCGCTCGTTCACATCCTACTGCTCGATGCAGGCCATCGAGGATGACTTCCGCGTCCCGATGCTCGGCAGCCGCAACATGCTGCGCATGGAGGAGCGCACAGAAGACCAGGACTACTACTGGATCCTAGAACAGGCTGGCTTGCCCCACCCTGAGGAGATTGGTGACCCAGAGGATATCGACTGTCTGTGCATGGTGAAGTTGCACCACGCGGAGAAGAAACTCGAACGCGGATTCTTCTCCTGCGCCTCGCACGCGGAATACGTGGAGAAGTCGCAATCGCTTCTGGCTCAAGGTGTCATAGATGCAGAGAGCCTCTCTGGAGCGCGCATCGAGCGCTACGTGATTGGTCCGGTGTTCAATCTGAACTTCTTCTACAGCCCGCTCGAAGAGGATCTGCCTCAACTGGAGTTGCTGGGGGTCGACTGGCGCTTCGAATCCAGCCTCGATGGACATGTGCGCCTTCCCGCCCCTCAGCAGATGACGCTCCCTGAACACCAGCAGATCCCCGAGATGACGGTGGTCGGCCACAACACTGCGACCATCCGTGAGAGTCTGCTGGAAGACGCCTTCGACCTCGGTGAGAAGTTCGTGACCGCATCCAAGGAGCACTACGACCCAGGAATCATCGGGCCGTTCTGCCTGCAGACCTGCATCGACAAGGACATGAATTACTGGATCTACGATGTGGCACCACGAGTAGGCGGTGGCACCAACGTCCACCTGAACTCTGGCCATCCGTACGGCAACTCGCTGTGGAGGAAGGAAATGTCCAGTGGAAGACGCATAGCCCTTGAGTTGCGCCACGCCGTCGAACAGGACCGCCTCGACGAAGTCCTCACCTGAGGGCTGGCTGGGGTTCAAGGACCGTCGTGATTCGCCGAGTTAGGGGGGGTTGAGCATGCAGTTCCCGATGTGGCTCGACTTCGGAATCGTGACCCTGCACCCGCACTTCTTCTTCGAAGGGCTGGGCTACGTCGTCGGCCTCGGCCTGATGGCCCGTGAGGGAAGCCGCAGAGGTGATGCGCTCGACGGAACGCACCGAGGGATGCTCATCATCACGGCCTTGCTCGGGGCGATCATCGGCGCCAAGACCTTGGCATGGCTGGAACACGCCCCCCAGACCCTGCAATTCGTGAGTGAAGAGCCGTTTCGGCTCATCGGTGGCAAGACCATCGTCGGTGGACTGCTCGGCGGGACGCTGGCAGTTGAACTGGTGAAGAAGAGACTGGGGGTCACCGAGCGTACCGGCGACATCTACGTCACACCGTTACTCGTATCCATCAGCATCGGTAGGCTCGGATGCTTCCTGTCCGGCATGGATGACATGACCTTCGGCTACCACTCCGACCTCCCCTGGGCTGTCGATTTCGGTGACGGCGCGCGCCACCCGACCCAGATCTACGAGATTCTGTTCCTCGGATATGTAGGAGCGCGGTTGCTCAAGCACGAGCGGGCGGGCCTCGAACTTCCTCCCGGTGCCCGCTACCAACTGTTCATGATCTTCTATCTCGGCTGGCGCCTCTCTGTCGATTTCATCAAGCCAGCAGACATCTCCTTCCTGATGCTCTCACCCATCCAGTGGGCGTGCGTGTTCGGGGTCATCTATTTCATGCGAGACTACCGGAGAACTGTTGCGGGAGGGGACTGACCTTGAGTGGGAGAGTACGCGATTACCTGTTCTACGACACGGCGGTGTCCGTCTGCTCCTCCTGCCTGCGCCGAACCGAGGGGAAGATCATCATCACCGGTGACCTGGTGCACATGGACAAATTGTGCTACGCCTGCAACAAGCGGGAGAAGGTGCTGCTCTCCGACGACGCTGACTATTATCGCCGCTGCCGTGAGAAGTTCATCAAGCCCTCCGAGATGCCAGAGAAGTGGAACACTCCGATGAATTACGGTTGTCCCTACGACTGTGGGTTGTGCCCCTCGCACGAGCAGCATTCCTGCCTTACCATCATCGAATTGACCGACCACTGCAACCTGCGCTGCCCCATCTGCTACGCCTCCTCCGGTCCCGAACACGCTGAGTCCTACCACTCCCTGGAGAAGGTGGTGGAGATGCTCGACCTGGTCGTCGAGAACGAGGGCGAGCCTGATGTCGTGCAGATATCGGGGGGCGAGCCGACCCTGCACCCGGACCTGTTCGACATTCTCGATGCCGCGAATGAGCGCCCGATCCGCCACGTGATGCTGAACACCAACGGAATCCGCATCGCCAACGAGGAGGGCTTCGCTGAGCGGCTGGCGACCTACATGCCGGGCTTCGAGGTCTACCTGCAGTTCGATTCGTTGTCCAAGGAGCCGCAGATGAGGCTGCGCGGGGCAGACCTGCGCG
>CATMIM010000083.1 GCA_950068635.1 uncultured Candidatus Poseidoniales archaeon | reverse complement strand
TCAACGAGAAGGAGGAACTCATCCTCACGGCCGAAGCGCGGGGAAACGAACTCGAATACGGGCTCTTCCGAGACCTCAGGGACCAGATTCGCACACACTGCGCCACACTGTCACAACTTGCGCGCACACTCGCTTCGGTGGACGTGCTCTGTTCGTTCGCTCACCACTCACGCCGGATGGGTTGGACGCGCCCAGAAGTGCTGGATGACGACCGGCTGGACATCCGTGGGGGGCGACATCCTGTGCTCGAATCGATGTCCACTTTCGTTCCCAATGACATCTCACTCGACTCCAACCGCCGCTTCCTGATGCTCACCGGGCCGAACATGGGTGGCAAATCCACCTACCTGCGCCAAGCCGCGCTCATCTCCATCCTGGCTCAGGCCGGTTCGTTCGTTCCTGCTGACAGGGCGCGCATCGGCGTGGTGGACCGGGTGTTCACACGGGTCGGTGCGCACGACGACATCCGCCGAGGGCGCTCGACCTTCATGGTCGAGATGATCGAGGTGGCACACATCCTCAGACGAGCGACTCCCCGCTCGCTGGTGCTGCTCGACGAGATCGGGCGGGGCACATCCACCTTCGATGGGCTGGCAATCGCCTGGGCGGTCACCGAGGACGTCGCCAGCCGCGTCGGCTGCCGCTGCCTGTTCGCCACGCACTATCACCAGTTAACCGGGCTCGAATCAGAAATCGACGGGATGGTCAACGTGCACGTGCAGGTCGCCCAGAAAGGGGACGAACTGCGCTTCCTCTACACCGTCGCCGACGGGCCGTGTGACGACTCCTACGGAGTGCAGGTCGCCGCGCTCGCCGGTTTGCCGGCGCATGTGGTCGAGCGAGCGCGTGACCTGCTGCTGTTCCTCGAGCAACACGCTCAGGGTGCTCGCGCTGGAGAGGAAGGAACCCCGCTGGCCCGCCAGACGGGACAGTCGTCACTGTTCGGCTGGATGCTGCCCGAGCGGGCCGCCGCCGCGGCAGAAGGTGCCGAGGGCGATGATGAGACCTCACCACCCGAGCCGAAGGGGGCGCGACTGGAGCCGACGGAGGCGGCCGCTTTGGCGCGGCTCGCCGAGGTCGACCCCGACGCGCTTTCGCCACGCGAGGCGATGGACCTGATCTACGAACTGCATGGAATCCTGCGCGGGCAGCACGAATGGCTGGAGGAGTGACATGGGCGTCAGCGAAGCGGTTTCGGAGCGAGCGCCCATCCAGCAGTTGGATGACAGGACGATCGGGCTGATCGCTGCCGGCGAGGTGGTCGAGCGCCCGGCTCAGGTCGTCAAGGAACTGCTCGAGAACTCCATCGATGCCGGAGCCACCTCGGTCCATGTCGAGATCCAGCGCGGCGGATTCGACCTGATCGTGGTCACCGACGACGGGCACGGAATCTCGGCAGAGGAACTGACCTTGGCAGTGAACAGGCACGCCACCAGCAAACTCGGCGGCGCAGAAGACCTGGCGGCCATCGGAACCCTCGGTTTCAGGGGTGAGGCACTCGCATCCATCGGCGCGGTGAGCAGACTGTGCGTGGCCAGCAGACCGGCAGGGCAGCAAGGGGCTGAACTGTCGCTGGATGATGGTGAACTCAGTGAGGTTTCACCGTCCGGACTGGCCGAAGGAACGAGAATCACCGTGCAGGGTCTGTTCGCCAACCAGCCAGCGAGATTGGCATTCCAGAGGAGGCCGCCAACGGAGACGGCACAGGTCGTCGATGTGCTGGTGGCACACGCGCTGTGCAATCCCGAGGTGGCGTTCAGGCTCGATGTCGATGGGCGCAGGATCCTCGAGACAGCGGCAGCGACGGAGATGGCGGACAGGCTGCACGACCTGCTGGGTGGTGCCAGTGAGCGCATGATCGCACTTGCAAGACCGGAGTCCGATGAGTCGGCGCCTGGCGAGGAGCGGTGGTCGGGGTGGATATCCCCCCCTGACATCTCGAGAGGGCGGGCAGACGATGTGCACGTGATCATCAACGGGAGGCCGGTGGCCGCGCAGCCGTTCCTGAAATCGATCCGCCGGGGTTACCACACTCGCCTGATGGTGGGCCGTCATCCGGTGTGCGTGCTGTTGCTCGACCTGCCCGCAGACGAAGTCGATGTGAACGTGCATCCGACCAAACGGGAGGTGCGTCTGCGCAACTCGTGGAGGGTGTTGGAGCGGCTGGAGAGGGCGCTCAAGGAGACTCTCAAGGATGTCCCGACAGGAGGTGGGCCCACTCCCGATTTCCCGCTGGGGGCGCTCGACGTCCCCTCAGCAGAGCCCGAGGTGACGAAGGAGGTCAGGGGGGCAATCGCCCCGGTCTGGGCGCGCGCTGCCAAGCCGAAGCAGACCCACTTCTACCAAGGGGCCGAGCCTGATGTCACCGAACCGGACGAGGCCCGACCCGTGTCGACCTCGCCACTTGCTCAGGAGACATTGCCGGGGCTGGATGAACTTCCCACCGCGCCCGCGCTGTCCAGCGCCGAGCGCGACCTGCACCGCTACGCCGAGCGTTCTGCTGCCGTCTCACCGCTTGATGAGCCAGAGGCGTCGCCGCTGGAAGCGCAGGTGACCGAGGTTCCCGAGATGGAGCCGCTGGCGCAGTTCGCCGACTCTTACGTCCTCGCACAGGGCGAGGATGCGCTCTACGTCGTCGACCAGCACGCGCTGCACGAGCGGATTCGCTACGAGCGACTCAGGAACCAGATGACCAACTGGGAGTCGCAGCCACTCATCGAGCCGCTGCCAGTCGACCTTTCAGCGGTACAGGCGGCTGTCGTCGATGCTTCTCTGGAGCGACTGGGTGAACTCGGGTTCGCGTTCACGGAGAAGGACGGCTCCTGGCTGCTGGTGGCGGTTCCGGCGATGCTCGCCGGGGATGAGCGGCTCGCCGGCTTCCTCGATGACCTGGTGTCCGAACTGCAGGAGAGCGGAGAGGATGGACCGCTGGCGACCGCCGAGGCGTTGGCAGACGAGATCGCCTTCATGCGCTCCTGCCGCGGGGCGGTCAAGGCGAACCAGCGACTGACATTGGCGGAGATGCGCCGCCTGCTCGCTGACATGCGCACCATCGAGAACCCGTGGGCGTGCGTGCACGGAAGGCCGACGATCCTCAAACTCGATGCTGACCAGTTGGACGAGCACTTCGGCCGTCATGGATGACTGCTCTGGCGACTCCGGAAGCAGGGTTATGCAACATCACCGGATAGGCGCGGCATGACCGACTGGGACGTCGTCGTCATCGGTTCGGGCGCGGGCGGACTCGGTGCCGCGGTCGCGCTCTCGAATGTAGGGAAGCGGGTGCTGGTTCTCGAGCAGCATTACCTCCCCGGAGGATGGACTCACACATTCGCATTGCAGGGACACAAGTTCAGCCCCGGCGTGCATTACATCGGCGGATTGGAGGAAGGGGGACCGTCGCGCCAACTGCTCGAAGGGCTGGGCGTCGGCGGCGACATTGAATTCTGCGAACTCAACCCTGACGGCTACGACCATGTCGTGTTCGAGGACGAGACCTTCGACATCCCGCGCGGGCGGGAGAAGTTCGTGCAACGCCTGATCGAGCGCTTCCCCGATGAACGAAAGGGCATCGAGCGCTATTTCGAACTGATGGTGAAGGTCAATCGAGGAATCGAAAAGGCCGCTAGGATCAAGGGGCCGCTGGACGCCGTGAAACTGCTCTTCAGTGAACCGGCTGTGGTGTTCAAGGGAATGAAGCCAGCAGCGGGGATCATCGACCGCCATGTCAAGGATGTCAAGCTCAAGGCGATACTGGAAGCACGCTCAGGCGATCATGGCCTGTCGCCGGAGAGGGTGCCGTTCGCACAGCATGTGGCCATCGAGGGGCATTACTGGGAAGGCGCGTGGTATCCCAAGGGAGGAGGGGGCTCGATACCCAAGGCCTTCATCTCGCGATTGAAGAGCAACGGAGGGGAGATCCGTGTCAGGTCGAAGGTCGAGCAGATTCTCATCGAGGGTAGCGGCAGGCAACGCCGCGCCGTTGGCGTGAGGATGGAGGGTGGAGAGGAGATCCGGGCTGCTGCGGTCCTTTCCAACGCCGATGCCTGGGTCACCTACAACGATCTCGTGGGAAGGCAGAATCTGTCGAAGAAGCTCGCCAAGCGCGTGAGTCGGCTCGAGCCCTCCGTGAGCGCACTGAGCCTGTACATCGCCACCGACATCGACGTCGATGCGCTCGGTCTCGACTCCGGAAATTACTGGATCCTCAACGACCCCAGCGTCGATGCGACGTACCGCTTCGCCGAACAGGACGTCATCGAGGGTGACGGACCGTTCCCGGGTGCCTTCCTGACGGTGACCACCAAGAAGGACCCGAGCAAGATGAAGGATGGAATCCACACGATGGAGTCGTTCATCTTCGTCTCCTATGCACCCTTCGAGCGCTGGAAGAACAGCGAGACCGAGCAGCGGCCCGAGAAATATGACGAGTTCAAGCAGGGCCTTATCGAGAGGATGCTCGACACCATCGAAGGAGTGGTTCCCGGGCTGCGGGACCATCTCGTGGTGTGCGAGTTGGGAACTCCGCTGACCAATGTGCATTACGTCAACTCATACCGCGGCAATCTCTACGCCACTGCCAAGTCGAAGAAGCAGATCGGACTCGGGGCGCTGCCATTCGAAACCGAGATCGCCGGCCTGTACCATTGCGGGCAATCGACGGCTGCTCACGGTGTCCTAGGGGCGCTGTTCACCGGTGTGGCGACAGCGTCGAAGATCAGCGGCAAGAGCATGAGGGACATCCTCGCGTTCAGCGACGAGGGCGAAGTGAGACTCCATCCATCCACCTGACCTTCGCCGAAGAACCTGAAAATCGTGTGTCATCGGACTGCAGTTCAGAAGGGTTAAACCACCGCGAACCAGAGTTGTGAACATGAGCAGAGCAGCGATTTTCCTTCCGCTGGTTCTCGTCGCCGCGTCCCTTTCCGGCTGTCTGGCGATCCAGCCCGACGATGATGGGATGGAAGAGGTGAAGACGTGCGACGAGCAGCAGTATTGGCATCAGATTTCCGCAGAGAATCCCTATCCTGGATTGGATTGTGAAGTTCCTGGACCCTCGAGGACGCTCGCAGTGAATTTCTTCGTCTACAAGAACAAGAATGGCGATGATTGGCTGGCCAATGAAACCACACTCGATACGGGTCTTGAACTCATCAACAGCGTGTACAATCCATCTGGCATCCACTTCGCCCGCGCCAACATCGTGTACGTGGACATGATCTTCCCGAATGTGACCGATGATTATCAGTCCGCACCGATCGACAACCGCACGAATGAGAGTAAGGCCGGCGATGGTGGCAACGTTGCCATCGGGCAACTCGGAGACGGATTCATCGAAGGCTACGAGCCGACCATGGTCAACATCGTGTTGTTGTCGGATGGATGGGGCGCGTACAGCATGTATCCCTGGAGTCCGCGAGACCACTACGTCAGCTTCGTGCGCGCCGCGACCTTCGCCACGAGCCACATCCCGAGCCATGAACTCGGCCACTTCCTCGGCCTGTACCACACCCATCAGTACTACGACAGTCTCGACTCGGACTCGGACCTCGATCGTGCCTCATCCTACTGGGCGGATGACTGGGTCATCCCAGACGCACAGTGCTACCGCACAGGGGACTTCATCTGTGGCACTCCCTACGATTGCTACCGCTGGTGCGAGGAAGTGATCGGCTGCAATGCCAGCGATCTGTACGAGGGTGAGAAGCCTGGGCAAGAGGCCAGCGAAGCCCCACAATGCACCGAGGAGCAGCACAACCCATCTCTGACCAATCTGATGAGCCGCTATGGCGGCCGCAGCGAAATCACGGATGATCAAGGTGCGCGGGCTCGTTACTTCGTCCAATTCATGATCGACAACGACCGCAATGGCAACCATCTCGTCCTCTACGAATCATAGGGCCGGGATTGCACAGTGCTTCGTGCCATCTGCAGAGAACCGGAAATGACAATGCAGAAATTGAATCCCGCGAAGGAGAATCGGAACTCATTCAGGATTTCGCCGTAGGCGAAATCGAATCTTTCAACGCCGGAATCGATTCTCACGACGAAGAAT
>CATMIM010000082.1 GCA_950068635.1 uncultured Candidatus Poseidoniales archaeon | reverse complement strand
GTATCCCCCAGCACCGGGAAGGAGCTGGACAGACCGGTCAGCCGCACGTTCAGCTCCACCTTCTCTCCGGCCTCCAGCAGGTTGTCCGAGTCGTTCTGGCCCACGAAAGTCTGGGTCCAGTACAGGTCCCTTACCACCTGGTTCTTGTCGTTGTAGGTCAGGATCAGGGTGTGGGTGCTGTCGGAGTCGGCCACGCCGTTGGCGTCGGCGTCCTGGCTGGTCATCGCCAGACTCTGCTCGATGTCCATCAGCGCGGCGAACACCAGTTCGTCGAGGTCCGAGATGCAGTCCTGGTCGGTGTCGTTGGAGAGCGGGTTGCCGCTGACGTTGTACTCGCGCAGGTTGTCCAGCCCGTCATTGTCGAAGTCGTGCGCCTGCTCGGGTGCGCTGCTTCCCGGAACGATGGATGAGGTACGATTCAGGCCGTTAGCGATCTCCCACGCATCCGGCATGTTGTCACCGTCGGTGTCTGTGGATGAGTCCACTCGGTTCCAGTCCTCTTCGAACGAGTCGAGGTAGAACTGGGTCAACTCCGCGTTGTGGATGACGATGCCCATCTCGCGGTTGCGCAGGATGGCGTTCGAGTTCCAGTTGATGGAAGAGATGAGCACCGACTCACCGTCCACGATCACGCCCTTGTTGTGCAGTTTGATGATGCGCTCCCCCGGCGCCATCAGGATGGCGGTGGCGTCCCATCCACGAGTGCGGTTCCACTCGTTGTTGAAGTGGTCCGCGGTTGCTCGGATGTCGGGGTCGGCCCAGACGTAGTAGCCGTTGATGAGCAGGCGAACCTGGACTCCGCGCGCGAGCGCCCGCTCGAGCGCCGCCACCAGCGGGTTGTCACCCCAGCCCCAATGCCAACCCATGTCGAAGCCCTGCAACGAGAGTTCGATCGACGTATCAGCCGAATCCAACAGGTCGACGATGCCCCCTATGCAGTCATCAGGGCAGGTGAACACCTGACCGTCGAAGTCACCGGTGATGGTCGGGATGGGGATGGTGGAGGGGACCGGGTCGTATTCGGAGGCAGTACTGGGATACCATCCGTAGGGGCGCCCGGTGACCGGGTCGTTCGGGTCGTAGTCGAGCAGGTGTGGGTGGCTGCTATTCTCATCCCATAGCATCCGCGTCAGTACCAACTGCGCGATATCGGGTGAGTCGATGAACACCCCCCAGTCACGATTCGAGGACCAGTCAGCGGGCGGGAACATGCTCGTCTTCCAATTGCCAGAACCGATCCACACGCTTGTCTCATCGCGAACCGCCACCTTGCTATGGATGTAAGAGTAGGGCGAGGGTGGAGCGTCGTTGCCCTGAGGGTTGCCCATCCAGTAGACGTCGACGCCGCCTGCGTCCAAGTCGTATGCGTAGCCGCGCACGTTGCGCAGGTCATCGCCCTGCTCGAGTGGGTCCTCCTCGAGCACCACGGTGACATCGATGTCGGCATTCGCGAGTTCGACCAGTTTTGCGACCAGGTCGTCGCTCATCAGTTCGTAGACGTGCAGGTGCAGTGAGTCCGTGGTGGCGTCGAGCCAGTTGAGCATCTGGTCGAGGCTGCCGTCGGGCGAGACCATCGGAGTCATGGAACCGCTGGTGGAGAAGTCGCCTGAATCACAGAACAGGCTGGCCCCAAGCCGCAGCCAACGCACCTCCCAGTCGGCGCTGGTGTTCGTGTCCGGCATCGAGTTGCAGCCGTCTCCGCGCATGAACACGAGTCCATTGAAGGTCGCCGGTGGTGTGCTCACCGCTGGGCCTGACCAGCCCTCGACGCTGGCGAGCCCGCCTGCATACACCACGGTGTCGGCGATAGTGCCGTCAGGGGACACGAGCTGCAGCGAAGAGCCAGCGTCGTACATCCACGGCAGGTAGTCGAGAACGTCGTTGCCCTCGAGCGCATCGATGCCGCCATCCTCGGAGAGGTTGGTCGCTGACTGGCTGATTACCACCGACTGTCCCGGGCCGAGGCCGATGGCACTGAAGGTGCCGTCGTTGCTGGACCCATCCGACTTGATGCGCACGAACTTCCAGCCGAGCAGCTGGACGTTGGAATCGCCCATGTTGGTGATCTCGAAGAACTCATTGTCCCGCCCGCTGATCTGACCGGGCATGATGCGCGTGAACAACACCGGGTCCGTCCCATCCCATGGTTGCGGGACCGGGTTTTCTTCACCAGGAGTCGGCCACATCGTGTCCGTCCAGTCATCGACCCAGTTGCTGGCGTCGCCCTCGATGCTGCGGCAGTTCTCAGTGGTCGACCAGTGCACTTCCTGGCGCTTGTTCAGATTAGGGTCCAAGAGATCGATCTGCTCGTTGAAGTTGGAGAGGAATCCGTTGTTCTCCGGCTTGATGACCACATATCCATCCGCCGCCAGCGACCACCACGGGTGGGCCGAATCGATGGCGCCATCGCTGAAGTGCAGCGCGAAGATGTCGCGGATGGCGATCGCCTCGTTGTTGTCATTCGCCACTAACCAGCGGGAGATGTTCACCACGGTCAGTCCTGTGTTGTGCAACTCCAGCCAGTCCCCGTCGAGTGCCAGGGTGCCTGCGCTGCACTGTGCCATCACCTCGCTTATCTCCACCGAAGTCGAGCCGGTGTACGGTTGGGTGAACGCAGGGTTCTCTGCTCCGGGAGTGGGATGGGGTGAGGGTACCCAATCGTCTTCGATGGCCACGCCCTGAACCACGGTTCCGTTCATCGGGGTGATGTCCCAGGTCACCTGATGGGTCACCTCGCCATCGGGGTTCACGAGGCTCAGGAGGTCCCCACCGTTCTGCAGGCTCATGCCGCTACCGTTGCGCCATACGACCACGAATTCGCCCGCCTCCAACTCCCAGGCGAGCGGGTCTGCCCCATCGAGTCCGGGAATGCTGTTGGCGTTGAAGTGCAGCGATACGTTGCGCCCGTCCTTGAGTCGCCAATCCTCGAATGAGAGGGTGTCATTGCCGATGTTCACGAGTTCGACCCACTCACCCTCAGGATACGTGTTGCTGTCGCTGCCCGACGGGTTGCCCATGATCTCGGAGATGCGCAGGTCGGTCGAGGTGTTGACCGAGCCCGTCAACTGGTTCGGGTTGGGGGCTGCCGGCGTCTGCCAGCCGGAGACGATCCACGGTTGTGTCACATCTTCCGGGTCATACGGGATGATGCTCTTGTTCTGGCCGGGGTTCGCCCCCCACTCGACCGTCTGGGTGATGCCTCCTTGCGAGTTCACCAGCGACAACTGGTCGCTGTTGATCACCAGCATGGCGGTCGCCGGTGGGAAATCGACCACGACGTACTCGTCGACGGCGATCAGGGAACCCGCACCCGAACTGCGGTCGACGATGAGGTCGGTCACGTTCACGCTCTGTCCGGTGCCGCTGAACATCTTCCAACCGGACATATCGATGCTGCTGCCGCTGCCGGCGTGATAGAGTTCGACCCACTCGCCGTAGGGATAGCCACCCCAGGTCGCCGTGCTGTTGACCATCACTTCGTTGATCTGCACCTCGGAGGTGGCGTTGATGAGCACGGCGTTGGCGGCACCAGGGGTGGGCCACAGAGCAGTGACCCAGTCGCCCGAGCCGATCATCGGGGCGATGTAGGCGTGACCCATGCGGGTCGGGCCGGTGTAGTTGGCGCCGGAGACGAAGTCGCCGTCCGGGTTGATGAGGAAGGCCGATTCGCTGCCGGCCGCGTTGTTGAACAGGCCGTAGGTGCGCGCTCCGTTGACGGCCACCACGCGGAAGACACCTGCCTCGATGAGCATGCTCTGGGCGGCGCCGATCAGGTGGGTGGCGTTGATCTGCAGGGTATTGCCGGTGCTGTCCTCCACGGACCAGTTGGTGAGGTCGATGGCCGCGCTGCCGGTGTTCTCGATCTCCAGCCATTCACCGCCGGGGTAGGTGTCGTTGTCGTAGGAGGGCCAGGCGTCGGGGAGCAACTCGGAGATGCGCAGGTCGCTGGTCGACCACGTCGGTCCGGTGCTGCCTCCACCGTTCGGCTGGCCGGCGGTGAGGCCATTCGATTCGATCCATTCCGCCGCAGGGTCGCCCGGCTTCTCGATGCGTGTCTTGCCTTCCGCGGAATATGAGCTCCATGTTCCTGAATGAACTTGTGTACTCGAACCGTCGACCAGTTCGACGACACCTGCGCTGTTGGTCATGCAGAAACCACAACTCTGCCCATCACCGTTGCGAGCGATGACCATGTACGCCCCAGCCCCGATCACCGCGTTCGAAGGATTGGTCGGCCAGACGATGGTGCTCGTGCTGAAGTTCATGCCGCGTGAGTAGTGGTCGGCCACCGACCAGCCCGAGAGATCCACAGAGGATGTACCCGAGTTGTAGATCTCGACCCATTCCCCGGTCGTCCAATCAGACGGTCCGACCGCGCTCGTCTCCGCCTGTCCAGCGGCGTTGACGTGTAGTTCCGAGAGACAGATGCTTCCACTGCACGCCGTAGAGCGTGCACCCGCTTCAGCGGGTTCAGTTGGTGCGGCTGACAAGAACGGGCCATTCGCGGACAGCATCAGCGTCAGAATCAACAACAAGGTGGCGATACAGTTTCGGGCGGTCATCACGCGTGCCTCCGTACGAGGTTCAGAGAACCTCGCAGCGGCTCGGTGCCATTAGCATCTTCGCCGAGGTGAATTATCACGTGAATCCGAAGGAGTCGACCCTTGAGGCGAATGTGTAGATCATGATCGGTACGAGGATGATACCCATCCCGTGGCTTCGCCGTATCCCTATTCTCGGCGGCATCAACCCCATCACCGTGCCCGTGATGAGCACCCCTATGCCGATCCACCCCGTTGAGAGCCAGACGAGGATCGTGACGAACCCGACCACGCCCATCACGAGGCTGCGCAGCGGGATGATCTCATGCAGCTTGAGCATCCCCTTGGCGACCTTGAGCATGATCGGGACGGCGATGAATCCAGCCCCTATCGTCACCGCCAGCAGGCGGATGAAATCGGGTGGCGGCTCGATGGCGGTCCACGGGTCGATGGGATACATCATGTTCAGCGCCAGCGCGGCGCCTGAACGCGGACGTCCCACCAGGTAGAGGAAGGCGAGCACCATCACCGTGACCGCGGTGTTCGTCGCGGAGAGGATGGCGATCACTTCGAGGTCCTGCTGCTTGGACTGCGCCTCGAGATCGAGGTCGGGCGATGTCAACGCCTCCGAACGTGCGCTCGCCAGCATCGCCTCCTCATCGGCGGAGAGCGGAGCGCCGGTCAGCGACAGCGTGCCTGCGTCGTCCCTGTAGATGTCACGCTCGGTTCCATCCAGCAGAGGTGCGCCGGTCCCAGCCTCGGATGGGGCGGAGGAGTCAACGGGTGGTGAAGAGGGGTCGAGCGGCGGAGGTCCTCCTGCTGCCGCCTGTTCAGCCTCCTGACGCGCCGCCATCGCCATCATCGCCGGGTGCGCCTTCTGTCCGGGGCCGTATTCGAAGTCGGCGGGAATGTAGTCGGGGTCCCTCCATTTACCCACCAAGTTGCGCGCGCTCATCACCACCACGGTCGCCTGCGCGGCGGTCATCCCGGGAAGGATGGCCATCACGGAAGCGCAGATCGAGGAGAGGAAGCATGGTATGAGCAGCGGTTTGATCGCGGGCATCTCCCAGTCATCCTCCTGGATGGGCATCTCGGAGGTGGTGACGTAGATGTCGATCAGGTTGGCGATTCCGAACAGTCCGGCAAGCCCGGGCATCAGCATGGTGGCGTTCGGCATCCCGACCGGTGAGCGACCCGGCAGTTCGAACACAGCCCAGCCGTAGAACCCGGCCAGCAGGAAGAAGCCGGTTGCCGCCAGCATGCCGGCAATGCGCGAATCATCGCTGAAACGCAGGTCGATGGTCCGACCCGCGATCTGGAAACTCCACGACCTGCTCATGGCGCGCATCCATGCCGGCCAAGGGAGCCTGGTCGTCTCGGTCAGGATCAGGAAGGAGGAGATCGCCAGCAGCAGCCACGGTAGGAGCTCCCGACTCTCGGCGTAGAGGCCGAGCCCGGGATCCACACCGAACAGTAAGCGGGCGAACCCCAGCAGAAATACCGCGAGTATCATCCCGAGCTGCGAGCCGCGCG
>CATMIM010000081.1 GCA_950068635.1 uncultured Candidatus Poseidoniales archaeon | reverse complement strand
AGAACCGCGAGGTTCTGCACCACGGTTTCACCCCCAGCGCGCTGCCGCACCGCGAGCGTGAGATTAAGACGCTCGTCCATAACTTAGTGGAGGCTCTCCAAGGTCAGATCCCCTCGAACATGCTCCTCTACGGACAGCCCGGCTCAGGCAAGACAGCGGTGACCCGATTCGTCTCCCAGCAGTTGTTAGCCAGAGGGGCCGTACTCGGACGGTCAGTACACGTGGTCGAGGTCAATTGCTGCACTGTCGACACGAAGTACAGGGTACTGGCGCAGATCGGCAACTCACTCACGCGCAAGGGGCAGAGCGCCATTCCATTCACCGGCTGGCCGACCGACAAGGTTCTCGAACGTCTGAAGGAGAACATGGATGCCTTGGGCGGGGTACACGTGATCGTGCTCGACGAGGTGGACCATCTGGTGCAGAAGAGCGGTGACGGCGTCCTCTATCCGCTGACGAGCCTGAACTACGGGCTGCGTAACTCTCGCTGCTGCATCATCGGCATCACCAACGATCTCCTGTTTCCCGACATGCTCGACGCCCGCGTCGCCTCCCGCCTCGGATCGGAGGATCTGGTGTTCGCCCCGTACAACGCCGCCCAGATCGAGGACGTGCTGAGCGCGCGAGCCAAAGAAGGAATCAAGGAAGGAGTGCTCGATGACGGCATCATCGAATTATGTGCCGCGCTGTCAGCACAAGAGCATGGGGACGCCCGGCGAGCGCTCGACCTGCTGCGCATCTCGGTGCAGAAGGCAGAGCATGACAAGAGCGAGAATGTGAATGTGCAGCACGTGCGCTTGGCACAGAACCAGCTCGAGTTCGACCAGATAACTCCTGTGATCGCCACCCTGACAGCGCATCAGAAACTTGTGCTCTACAGCGTCCTGTTGAATGAGCGCAATGGCCTGAGAAACGTTTCCACCGGTGAGGTGTACACGGTTTACCAGATGACCTGTGCCAACGCAGGATTGAACCCGCTGACCTCTAGAAGGGTATCCGACCTCATCCTCATCCTGGACGCCCTGAACCTAGTCACTGCCAAGACGATCAGCCTGGGAAGAGAAGGTAGGAGCAAGCGCATCAACTCCTGCATCCCTGATATGGTCGACCCGATCAAGGTGATGCTGGAAGCCGACGATTCGATCAAGTCCGCCATCGAAGCTCAATACAGGCTCCAAGCCCGGCTCGGTTGATGTGTCGGACTTTCAGCGGTCTGACTCTGCTAACAGCACACCATTCTCTCCTGATAATCGTTAAGACGGGCTCATAGGTCGCCGGCAGTGATGGGCGACGACGATTCCGGCGAAGCCGGCGAGTTGCAGATGATATCGGACTGGCTGAAGTCTCCCGGCAAGGGCTTCTCGCAATTGCTGTTCGGGCTCGGAGTCTGGGGCATCGCATTGGGCATCATCAACCTCGTGTGGGGCGCGGTGGTGATGGGTAAGCGCAAGGTTATCTGGGCCGGATGGCTGACAATGGGCAAGCTGTGGGATGAGCCCTACACGGATTTCGAAGGAATCTCCGCATCATTCCGACCATACTCGGACACGGTGTTCATGGCGATGGGTGTGGTCGCGCTGCTGTGGGGTGCTCACGGGATCAACCAACGATTCGAAGGGGGTTTCCGAGGGTGGCTCAGGGGGCTGGCCTCCGACTCCATCTGGACGAGCCTCGTCTCGTCTGAAGGGAAGGGGGGTTGGACGATGACCTTCTCGGCCTGGTGCCTGCTGGCCGGCTTCGGCTTCTACCTCTGGTGGGGACTCGCGTACTGGGGCTGGGTTGACATCGGTGTCTACGCTGTCACCGCGCCGCTGCTCGCATTCGGGTTCGGGCTGCGTTACGCGGCGTACGCAGAGGCGGCGGAATCTGCCGACGCTTCTGATTGAAGTTCACTTCTTGGCGAACAGGCGGCGGTGGCCGTTTCTGCCAAGAACTGCGTCAATGCATCCCTCGAACGCACCGATCCAGAGGACACAACTCCACAGAATGTGAATTCGAAATGCGATCAGTGCGACGAGAAAGCAGCTCGCCATGACAATCCAGAACGGTGCCATCTGGGCAGTGAAATTCTCAGGTGGTCCGAACAGAAGCAACGAACTCCATCCGAACAGAACTACAGGTAGCAGGGGAGCGATGAACTTCGCATCACTCGTGAAATCGTGTTTCATTCCTCGATAACCTCTGATGATCCTCACATGTGCGCGCGCGTCTCGCCTTCGCTTGGCAAGGAATTGCAGCAGGGATTCTTCAGCAACATGGTTGACAACGGCATCTGCGACGTAACGAATCTCACCTCCTGACGCGAGGATGCGCATCGAGACCTCCATGTCCTCCGCGTGATACCACGCCGGATCGAATCCGCCTCGCGCAACTAGATTCTCTCTCATGAACATGGAACAGGGCCCATTGGCGAGGGTAGTCTTTTCCGCCCGATCGGCGAACTTGGCTGCGATCTTCCTTGCTCTCAACTTGCTGACCGAGGTTCTGCCCTCATCGAAAACGACCCTACCGGTGACCGCTTCAACGCCCTCGCTGGATGCCATCATCACAGATATCCAGTCGGGTTCCGCTCGGCAGTCGATGTCAGTTATCGCCACCCAGTCTCCATTCGCCTCTTTGAGCGCGAGGTTGCGACCTGCGGAGAGTCCGAGCGGCTCCTGCTGCAACACGCGGATCGAGATGCCGTTGGATTCAGGACGCTCTGCCTGCGGGTCGTGCCACTCTTGCATGATCTCGGTTCCCCCATCGGACGAGCCGTCGTCGACGGCGATGATCTCGAGTGGCCTGTAGGTCTGCGTTGAGAGTGCGGTCATGCAGCCGTCGATCCACTGTTCCCCATCGCGGACACACACGGTGACGCTCACGAGCGGATTGCTCACTCGCCCACCTCGGTGGTGAACAGGTCGAGGATCCGTCGTGCGCGGGCTTTGGTCGCTTCATCGGTGACGCGCAGAACCACACCTTTCCCAGGTTGGCCATACAGGATGACGCTGCCGAGAGGTGCCAGCAGATGGACGACGATCGGTGCCAGGTCCTCCTCGCCCTCGACCTCCAGCAGGGTGTTCCCATGATTCGCCAGAGCCTCCCTGACCTTTCGCTTCAGATCGGGGGTGAGCAATCCGGCCGGATTCACACAGGTGAGATGATGGTCGAACTCAGCAGGGTCGATTGAGCCGGCTCCCTCCCAAGGTGTTCGCTGAGTCATCCCGTCGATCACCCCCAGATCGGGGACTCTGCCTGCATCGAGCATCGCCTTCACCGTCACGTCACCCACACCCACCCACTTAGGTGGCAGGTCGGGTGCAGCCGCCATCGCTGCCAGAATGGCCTTCCGGGGTTTCGACTCCGGACCTTTGAACAGGTCACCCATCGGTTGTTTGAGCTCACCATCGAGAGAGGTTGGCATCCGCTGCAGACGCTCCTGCTCCCGCTCCCCCAACCACAGGTTTCCCTCACGGTCGACCACGCCCGCCCTGATCCTGCTCGATGAGAGAGCATGTCCGCTCGGGTCGGTCAGGTGCTCGACCTCGATGATGCTGAGTGGCGCGAGGCCGGCCTCCACGCGCGTGCGGTTGATCGCCTCGCAGGCGGCCACCGTCTCTGAAGTGCAGGCGATGGCGGTGGCGTCACGGCGGGATTCGGCTGGACCGACCGCGTCCTCCAGCGGGTGCACGCTGACCCTGTCGGGAGCATTCTCATCCGCCCAGTCGAGGATGGCTGTGCGGCGTGTCTCCGCACTCTGAATCAGGCGGGACTTGAGAGCTGCGAGGGTGTCGGTGGTCAGCCAGACCTCGAGTTGGTCGCATTGGGAGAGCGCCGCGGAGAACAGGCGTATGTGACCGGCGTGCAGGTGGTCGAAGGTCCCGCCAACCAAGCAAAGAGAACTGTTCGCCACGGGGATGGGCTGCCGCCCGTATCACTTGATGGCTGCGATTCAGAATCAGGAATATGATGTGCCCCGGAGCGTAACGGCCCGCCTCATCGCCAATGGCTTGGCGAGCCTGACCCACCCCGGGGCGTCTGTTGGACTGTGTGGTTGTCCCATGAATCATTCCGGCACACGGTCATCTGGGGACCCATTCACTGTCCATTGCCACCCGCTTGCTCCGGTGTTCATCCCTTTCGGTCACACCGGTCTTCGACGGCTGGCTCGCCCGTACCTGGTATCCGGTGATCATCCCCCCGCCGGCGAAGGCCGGGGGTCACGCCGGGGTTGCGGCCGGGCAACGTCCGAGCCTGACCCGTTGCCTTTCAATGCTGCGGGGGCGCCGAAGAGACCTGAAACGCTCACAAGCGGCTCTGTCGACCTCTCAACAATCCTGTGTGATGACCCGAAAGGCGGCGGGCCAGCCTGTCGGCGATGTGCGCCTCGCCGGCAGCGACCTCAGCCGCTGAAAAATCGGGCCAGGTACCCTCGGCACGAGCGAGCCATCCAACGTGCTGATGGGTGCGGCCGCTGGAGGGGGCGGTCTTGGAGTTCGCATCTGTGAGGGCATTCGCCAGGTCGAACAGTGCGGCCGCTCCGGGGACGTTCTCTAACTCGTCCTCGCCGGGCCAGCCAGGTTGCACGTGCAGTCGTTCCAGACGGTCACGCAGCACTGCGCTGCAGCCCGGATGCTCCTGGAATCCGGCGCCGGGAACCCTGCACAGCTCCCCCGGTGAACGCAGGATCACCGCCGGCCAACTGACATCGGCTGAGGCCAGAAGGTCGCGCCCTTCCGGCTCATCGAGCAGCAGCAGCAACTGCTGCTCTGCCTGGGTCGCCCACCAGTCGAGTGGGAGTTCCAGCAGTGCGGGGAGCGCACTGCGAGGGAGCGGTTCATCCACCTCATAGACAGCCAGAAGCGCCGCCCAGGCTGCGAGATGCGAATCTGGTTCAGCCGCGGTCGCCGCCTCACGCAAGGGTGTCGCCCACCCCTGTTCAAATCGGCCTTGCTGCTCGAGCCAGTCGAGCGCCGAGAGCGCCTCGACGATGTTCGTCGGCGGAGATTTCGCCAACCTCTGCACGACCCATGTCGGCAGGTCGCGCATCAGCGCTGAGCCGAGCCATGCGACCTGTGAGGTGAGCGCCGCCGCCAGCCAGCACGAGGCTGCTTCGTCGAGACTGCCGTCATCGACGAGCGGGCGGAGCCGGAGTCCCAGGTCCGCCTCGCGCCGCAGGTTGTCGGTCAGATGCAGATGGGCTGCCCGCTCCCACTCCCGGGGTGCGTTGGCCGCGACCGAGGCGAGGCTGGCCAACGGTACCATTTCGACCGAGAGCAGGCCGATCCAGTGCTCGCCCAGTTGTTCACCGCAGCGCAGCCATCGGGACCAGCGCCGTTCGGCCGGGCTTGCCACCCAAGATGCGTGGGGATCGGCATTCTCCATGCGGTCGGCCCATTCGACATCTCCGTCGGGGTATCTCAACAGGGCCGAGAGCATACGCAGACCCGGATCGTCATCGGTTCCCACCTCCGGTGCCACCGCTCCGGCAGCCCATGCAGCAGCCGACTCCGCCGCTGCCGCCACCTCGCTCGCGCCCGCGGGCGCCGACCAGTCAGTGGGAAGAGTGGCGGGCGCGGTGGGTGGCCTCTGGGTAAGACGGACGGGCAGAGAGACATCGGTGGCGAGTTGCAGCCTCACGAACGGCAGCGGGTGGACCGGGTCTGGCCTGAGGGTCGGATGACCTGTCGGAGACCTGCCTTCCTCAGGGAGCAGGAGCAGGCGCAGACGAGCCGATGCAAGCAGCGTCTGCAGCAATTGATCATCCACTTTGCCATGAGGATGTTGCAGCACCACCGGCGGTCCGTCGGAATCGCGTACCGACCATTCGAGCAGCGATAGCCAGGCGGTCTCGCTCAGGCCGCGCACATCGAGCAGACGGGGTGGTGAAGTCCCGCTCTCCGACCAGTTTCGCTCACCCCAGTCGTGCAGCAACCTGCGCCAGGTCGACTCATCGCAGCGATGAGAGGCGCCGCGTCGGGATTCGCCGGCGCGTGACAGATGGCGCTGCAGGCTCTCCAGCCGACGGTTGCGCTCAGCGGTGGTCAGACGAGGGTGGGCACGCTCGACCCAGGTCGCCAAGGCGGCGAGCGGCAGT
>CATMIM010000080.1 GCA_950068635.1 uncultured Candidatus Poseidoniales archaeon | reverse complement strand
TTACCTGACAAACAAGGCATCCCCACACGCACGGGTACAGGGGCACCAAAGTTCTATGATTTCGATGTCTTTGATGACCGGTATGAATGGATGATGAACAATCACCCTGGATCTTGGCCTTGATTTCACATGTTGCGTCGGTACTGACCACCGACCTCGAACAGGGCCTCTGTGATCTGTCCGAGTGATGCCACTTTCACGGTCTCCATCAGCTCTGCGAACACGTTCTCACCGGATCTCGCCACCTCCTGGAGGCGAGCGAGGGCCTCCGGTGCAGCCTCAGCGTGCTTCGCGTGGAATCGGTCGAGCCGGTCGAGGCAACCCTGTTTCTCCTCGGGCGTCGCGCGCGTGAGAGTCATGTCGAAGTCGTCGGCGGCAGACTCGTCGTAGGCCTGCGCGTCCGGATTCTGGTAGGTGTTGACGCCGACGATGGGCAGCTCTCCCGAGTGCTTGAGGTGCTCGTAGTGCATCGATTCGTCCTGGATCTTGGAGCGCTGGTACATCATCTCCATCGAGCCGAGCACGCCACCCCGCTCGCTGATGCGCTCGAACTCCCTGAGAACGGCCTCCTCGACCATGTCGGTCATCTCCTCGATGAGGAACGAGCCCTGCAACGGGTTCTCGCACTTGTTCCAGCCGAACTCCTTGTTGTTGATCATCTGGATCGCCAGCGCTCGGCGCACCGAATCAGGAGTCGGCGTGGTGATCGCCTCGTCGTAGGCGTTGGTGTGCAGCGAGTTGGCGTTGTCCTGCACGGCCAGTAGAGCCTGGAGGGTGGTGCGGATGTCGTTGAAGTCGATCTCCTGCGCGTGAAGGCTCCTTCCCGAGGTCTGGATGTGCATCTTGCATTTCTGTGAGCGCGAATTTCCGCCGTAGAGGTCGCGCATGGCGACCGCCCAGATTCTACGCGCCACGCGCGAGATGACCGTGTACTCGGGGTCCATCCCATTGGAGAAGAAGAACGAGAGGTTGGGGGCGAAGTCGTCGATGTCCATCCCTCGCGCGCGATAGTACTCGACGTAGGTCAGCCCGTTGGCGAGCGTGAACGCCAGTTGGGTGATCGGGTTGGCGCCCGCCTCGGCGATGTGGTATCCCGAGATGGAGACGGAGTAGTGGTTGCGCACGTCGTTGTCGATGTAGAACTGCTGCACGTCACCCATCAGCTTCAGCGAGAAGTCGGTCGAGAAGATGCACGTGTTCTGCGCCTGGTCCTCCTTCAGGATGTCCGCCTGCACCGTTCCGCGCACGGTTGACAGGGTTCGCGCACGGATTTCCGACCTCTCCTCACTGGTCAGGGAGACGTCCTTTCCTTTCGCTCCCGCTTCCGCTTTTTCCTCGAGCGCTTTTTCCTCCTGCTGGCGGATGGCGGCGTTGAAGAACATCGCCAGGATGACCGGTGCTGGCCCGTTGATGGTCATCGACACGCTGGTGTTCGGCGCGCTCAGGTCGAAGCCGTCGTAGAGCTGGCTGATCTCGTCGAGCGTGAAGATTGACACGCCCGATTCACCCACCTTGCCGTAGATGTCGGGGCGCAGGTCGGGGTCGCGGCCGTAGAGCGTGACCGAGTCGAACGCGGTCGACAGGCGAGCGTAGGGTGACGAGGCCGACAGCACGTGGAAGCGCTCGTTGGTGCGGCTGGCCGGTCCCTCGCCGGCGAACATCCGCGTCGGGTCCTCGTCCTTCCGCTTGAGCGGGAACACCCCGCCCGTGTACGGGAACCGACCCGGGAGATTCTCCCGTCTGAGCCAGTTGAGCAACTCCCCCTTGTCGGTGAAGCGGGGCAGCGCCACTTTGGGAATCTGCGAACCGGACAGCGATTCAGTCTTGGTCTCGGCGCTGAACTCGCGCCCGCGCACGCTGTAACTGTGGACTCCGCTGTCGTATGATTCCTCGAGTTCAGGCCATTCCTCCAGCAGTGAGCGAGCACTGGGATGCATCGAATCGAGCACCGTTCTCGCCTCCTCGCGCAGATCCGCTGCCGTGTCTGCACGTCCTTCCTGAGTATCGAGATGGTTGGCCGCCTCCGCCAACTGCTGTGCCAATCTCGCCTTCTGCACCTCACCATACGTTCTGCCGTGGTAGTCGCGAACCAAGGCTGCGACCTCTGCGAGGTAGTGCACTCTCTCTGGGGGGATGATGTGCCTTGGTTCCGGCATTCCCGAGGGCGGCATCTCAGGGAGTAGAGCCGTGGGTGAACGCCCGTCCGCCAGAATGATCGTTTGCGCCAGACGGTGCCACAGGTCGTCGACGCCGGGGTCGGAGAACTGGCTGGCGATGGTGGCGCACACCGGCAGTTCCTCGTCTGGTATGTCGAACAGGTTGCGGTTGCGACGAACTTGCTTCCTGACCGCCCGCAGGGCATCCTCGGCGCCACGGCGCTCGAACTTGTTGATGACCACGATGTCCGCGACGTCGAGCATCTCGATCTTCTCGAGCTGGGTGTGCGCCCCGTATTCGGCTGTCATCACGTAGAGCGTGGTGTCCACATGCTGGGTGATGGCGTCGTCCGCCTGTCCGATGCCGCTCGTCTCGGCGAAGATGAGGTCGAAGCCGACCGCCTGACAGACCTCGATCGCCTCCTCGAGCCTGTCGCTCACCTCCCTGCCGGAGCCGCGGCTGGCGAGGCTGCGCATGTAGAAGTTCGAGTGCGAGAGCGCGTTCATGCGGATGCGGTCGCCGAGCAGTGCCCCACCTGTTCGCTTGCGGGTCGGGTCGGTGCACAGGAATGCGATCGTGAGTTCCGGCTCGTCGCGGATGATGCGCAGCATGATCTCGTCGAGCAGCGAGGATTTGCCTGAGCCCCCGGTTCCGGTGATTCCGATGACCGGGGCTTTCTCCTCCTGTGGCCGACTGCGACATCTCTCCAATGCCTCGCGGAAGACATCAGCCTCGGGGCTGTCCTCGTCACCTGAGTTCTCAGCGAGGGTGATCAGCCGGGCGACCTTGCCGTGGTCAGCCGCACTGGCCGGCCCATCGAGTTCCGCCAGCATGTCCTGAGTGAGCAGGTCGAGGTCCTGCGTACGTTCGATGAGGTCGTCGATCATGCCGACGAGTCCCATGCTGCGCCCGTCGTCTGGAGAGTAGATGCGGGTGATGCCGGTTGCGTGCAGGTCGCGGATCTCCACCGGGGTGATGGTTCCCCCGCCTCCTCCGAAGATGCGAACGTGCTCCCTGCCCGCCTGCTCCAGCAGCGTGCGGATGTAACTGAAGTACTCCATGTGGCCGCCCTGGTAACTGGACAGCGCCACCGCATGCGCATCCTCCTGGATGATCGCATCCACCACATCCTTGGCCGACCTGTCGTGCCCGAGATGGATGACCTCCGCACCGGCCGCCTGGATGAGGCGTCGCATCACGTTGATCGCCGCGTCGTGACCGTCGAACAGCGAGGCTGC
Source organism: uncultured Candidatus Poseidoniales archaeon (assembly GCA_950068635.1). Taxonomy (GTDB): domain Archaea; phylum Thermoplasmatota; class Poseidoniia; order Poseidoniales; family Thalassarchaeaceae; genus JAKUTA01. The sequence goes on along the minus strand of CATMIM010000080.1, from coordinate 2,688 downwards.
GGTCACGACTCGTAGCGGTGAGCCGAGGCTTGAGACATCGGCGCTGCCGCTCGCATCCGCCCCTTCGGACGCGCCGTCGGCTCCGCTCACCATGACCGACCCGAGACCCTGACACCAAATCAGCCCACCGCTCGTCCCGAGCGGTGCGCACGCACATGTGAGGCACCTGAAATGGTGAAGGTGCAACCCCCCGTCACCGCGCCATGGCGTGGGAGGAGGAGATGGTCGACCTCGTCGGCACTCTGGGTCCTGTCGTCGGTTTCCTGCTCATCATCTTCGGGATCGCGCTCACCCTGTTCGGCTCTCGCCTCACCCCGATTCTGGTCGGGCTCGCCTTCTTCCTTCCGTTCGCCATCACCACCGCGGTGATCTGCGAGGCGTTCCTGAACATGAGTCAGAACCAGTCGCTGTGGGCGGGTCTGGTGGTGGGGGGATTGGCCGGCGCCTGCGGGTCTACTCTCACGAAGCACGCGCATGTCGTGTTCGGGGGTGTGCTGGGCATGACGGCGGTGGCGATTCTGCTGGCGATCGCCCAGCAGTTCGTCGAGTTGAACATCATCGCCGCCGCCATCTCGCTCGATATCGGCTTCATCATCGGAGCCAAATTCACGCGCGGGCTGAAGGACGCGGTGCAGTTCGTGGCGGGTGCTGGACTTGGTGGATTCTGTCTGGCCGCCGGCATCACTGTCAGGAGGGCTGGCCTCGAGGGGCTGGGCGGTTTCGATGCGCGCACCGGTGAGAGCGCCATCATCCTGGCCGCGTGCATGCTCGGGGGTGCGCTGTTCCAGCAGTGGATGGCCGTTCGGAATGCCGATGATTCGGAACACGACGACTGATCGGTCCCGATCATTCGAGCGCGGCGATGTCTGCTGCGTGGCGATCGAGAAGTGCATTGCGCTTGACCTTCAGCGACGGCGTGATCAACTTGTTGTCGGTGGTCCACTCCTCCGGGTCGAGGATGACCGCGCTGGAGTACTCGAAGCCCTTCCAGTTCTCCTCCATGATCTCCTTCTTCAGCGAAGCCAGAGCGAAGTCTCTCACGTCCGGCCTCGCGCACAGTTCCCCGAAACTGCCTGATGCATCGATTCCTGCAGCCTCGAGCCCCGCCTTGAGCGCGTGCTTGTCCGGATGGACGATGGTGAACGTCTTCACCTTGTCACGCCCGTCGACGCAGGATTGCTCGACCAACGGAGAGAGTTTGAGCGACTCCTCCAGCGGTGAAGGTGCGACGTACTTCCCGTTCTGAAGTTTGAACTGCTCCTTGACGCGGCCGGTGATGACGAGGAATCCGTCATCGATGCGACCGAGGTCGCCGGTGCGGAAGCCACCGTCCTCGGTCATCACCTCGGCGGTCGCCTCCGGGTTCTTCCAGTAGCCGAGCATGATGTTCGGCCCGTAGTTGACGATCTCGCCATCGGTCGAGTTCGGGTCGTCCCACGCATCGGTGTCGATGACGACCCGCTCCCCGGGAATGGGTCGCCCGACAGAGCCGAGTTTGCACGGGTGGCCCTCCTCCCAGCCGTTGATCGAGATGAGCGGCCCGGTCTCGGTGAGCCCATAGCCCTCGAACATCGAGAATCCGACGCACTGGATGAACGACGCAACCTCCGGAGAGAGCGCCGCTCCACCGGAGATGCAGAAGCGCATCTCTCCACCGAAGCGCCCGCGGATCTTGCCGAGCACGATCTTGTCCAGTTTCTTGTCGAGGAAACCCTTCGGCTCGATCTGGATGCAGTCGCGCCCGTCCTTGGCGATCCGCGCCTGCGCCTTCTTGAACGCCATCGCCCCGAGCCGCTTCTTGATCGGTGATTCAGCCAACCCGGCCATCACCTTGGAGTAGAGCTTGTTCCACACTCTGGGAACCGCGAACAGCGCATGCGGTTTGATCTCCTGGCACTCTTCAGCGATCTTGAGCACATCGGAGATGAGGTTGATGTGCACTCCCTGGTGGAGCATGTAGTGCAGGTCACCCATCTGGCCGAAAGAGTGAGCCCAAGGTAGGAAAGAGGCAGTCTTGTCACCCTCGTAGATCGGGAATCGGCCCTGCATCACGGTGATGTTGTGCAGGATGTTCCAATTCGACAGCATGACCCCCTTCGGGTTGCCGGTCGTGCCTGAGGTGTAGATGAGCGTCGCCAGTGCAGTGTGGTCCCGCGCCGGTTCCCCCACTGGGGTTGACTGTCGCCCACTCGCCACGAAATCCATCCACGAAGTCAGTGGGACGCCTTCTGGTGGAGTCTTGTTGGGTGCGTCATCGCCGAGCAGGATGATGCCTGCTGCCGGCCAGCCGTCGGCGGAGGCTGGCATGCTCTCGACCAGCCGGTCGAGAACCTTCGTGTTGGCACAGGCGAGCATGCTCGGCCCCGAGTCGTCGATGATGTACGCCCATTCGGCGCCGTTCTGGTGGGTGTACATCGCTGTGAACACCCCTCCGAGTCCGTTGACGGCATAAGCGAGCGCGGCCCACTGGAAGCAGTTGTCGAGGATCATGGCGATCCGGTCGCCGGGCCCGATGCCGCGGTCGCGCAGGGTGCGGGCGCACGCATCGACTATGTCGCCGAACTCCTGGTACGTCAGGTGCTGACGAGCCATTCCTGGTGCCGGGATGAAGCCGAACAGCGGCTTTTCGGAGTAGCGACCGACGGCATTCAGCATCAGTTCATGCAGCGTGCACGGGTCGCTTTCCGC
>CATMIM010000079.1 GCA_950068635.1 uncultured Candidatus Poseidoniales archaeon | reverse complement strand
GGGAGGTGGCGCGACCGTTGTTCTGCGACCCGGATGCGAGCGATTTCTCCATGTCCACGGTGCACCCCGAGGGGTGGTTGCAAGGTGAGTACGATCTGGTCTACCGCTGGACCGGTGACGTGCGCATCTTCGATGTGAAGGCGAGCGATGGCACTTCGGACTATTCATTCGGCTATCCGGAGCAGATGGCCACCTACGCTTACCTGTGGTGGGTGACGCACGACCGTCAGGAGATGGTGGTGGCCGAGGAGATCTGGTATCTCGGTGTGCCGGTCCGCAAGCCAATGCGCGTTCCGGATGAGGCAGGGTTGCTCAGGCTCGAGACGCGGCTGCACGACGTGTTCGAGCGCATCAAGGAGCCCGCTGAACTCGATGAGGCCGACTTCCCCCCTGAGCCGGAACAGGTGCGCATATTCGCTCCTGGTGGCGAGCCCTCCGGAAAGCCCGAGCTGCACCCCGATACGCGGTGCCAGCGATGCGAATACGCCGCGGTGTGCGACGGTTCGCCCTTCTTGGAAGAACTGGCGAACGGTGGTGAGGCCACCAACCCGTTACTGGTGAGCACGACCCTCGACTGCACCGCCATCGGTGACATCGACCCATGGAAGAACGTGCGTGGGCGGGTGCGCAAGGCACGCATGGAGCTGCAGTGGCCCAAGAACGAGGTTGAGGCGCTGGAGTTCTTCCTCGATTTCGGTGCTGGCGAATGGGTCGCGGTGGTGGTGAAACAGGAGGGCTACGAGCAAACTGACTGGCTGGTCGATGGGGCGATGGTCCGGCTGCGAAACATCATCCCGGCGGCTGGGTACAAGCCGGATCTCAAGAGTCACATCCGCATCGATGTCAGCAGCAGTGGAAGCATCGAGCAGGCGCCCGACCCTGATGCGGATGACTCACAGTTCGACGAACTCGACCCACAGCGTTGGAACATCCGCGGCAGGCTGTTCAACTTCGAGCACAAGGAATACTCGGATGGCGGCACCAAGTGGGGAACTCGGCTGGTCGATGCCACGGGCGTGATCGGCTTCCAACTGTGGGACCGTGTCAAGGCTCCGGAGATGCTGCTCGCCTATGCTCCCGAGCGGGGACACGATGTGCTGGTCGTCGGGGCGACGGCGAAGGACCAGTTCGGGACGTTGGTGCTCGAAGGCAAGGTGACCTGGGCACATACCACGCGGTTGGTCCTCGATGATTGAGGATGATTCGAGGCGCCGAGAGAGAGATTTGAACTCCCGCGTCCAAAGGACAGTGGATTTCGAATCCACCGCGATACCGGGCTATGCGATCTCGGCTGGCGGACCGCTCGACTCACTCACTTCTGATAAGCATGATTACCTGTGTGCGATACGGTTCGCTCAATGCAGGTCGAGGTCACCCACGAGGGCGAGGAGCATTCCGTCGAGGTCGACGAGGGGGCGACCATCCGCGATGTTCTCGGACTTCTGGACGTTCCTCCGAGCACCGTGCTGGCGATCCACGAGGGCGTCATCGTGCCTCACGACAGCCGCATCACCGCTGACATCAGCATCGAACTGATCGTCGTCTCATCCGGCGGATGATGCTCGAACATCACCGCTCACGTCCGCACCAGCGCTGTCGGCGGCGTCTGCCCGCCGCCGACGCACTCCGAGGAAGGAGGTTCACTCCTCTTCGCTGCTCTGCGGGTTGCTGGACAGCAGCAGGGCGATCGGCTTGGTCCGCGGATCGCTCTCGAGAACTATCTTCATGATGACGGCCAACGGCACCCCGAGCACCATCCCCATGAGCCCCCAGGCCCAGCCCCAGAAGGCGACCACCAGCAGCAGCACTATCGGCGAGATATTGAGGCGCTGACCGGATAGTTGCGGCTCGATGATGCCTCCCCAGAGCTGTTGGTTGGCGATCAAGATGGCGAGCAGTAACAGAGCGCTCATCGGTTCGAGGACGATGAATCCGAGCAGGATCGGAGGGACGGTGGCGATCAGGCCGCCGATGTAGGGGATGAAGTCCATCAGGAAGGTGATGCACGCCCACAGGAACCAACCGGGGATGCCGAACAGGTAGAGCAGTGCTCCGCAGCTCACCGCCTGGCCGAGTGCCACGGTAGCGCGGGTGATGACATAGGTGTTGATTCCCTCACCAGAGTTGGCAGCGATACCCAGCATGCGCTCCATCTCCTCCGGATAGGCTGCCTTGAGCCGGCCGGGAAGCGTCTCAGCCTCGAGGATGATGAACAGCAGGAAGATGAGCGCGGTGAGCGCGAACACGGTGAAACTCGCCAGCGAACCGAGCAGGCCTGAGGCGAACGACTCGATCGCCCCGACGGTGATCTGGTCCGTGATCGCGCTGGTGTCGAATGAGTATCCGAACAGCGTGATGCTCTCCAACCACGCAATGCGCTCATGCAGCTTGGTGTTCAATTCAGGCACTTCATCGGTGAATGCCGCCATGTTGGCGTAGAGCAGGATGGAGACGAAGAACAGCACGACGACGACCGTGAACACGAGCATCCCGTAGGCGACGATGGGATGGCCGTAGCGTTCCTCGAACCATTTGGCGGCAGGGCGGATGAGCAGGAACAACAGAACGGCTACAACGAACGGCTGGATGACCGACTTGAGATGGATCAACGCCAGCACCGAGATGAACAGGATGATCGCGATGTGCGATATGGTGCTCAACTTCAGACTGCGGAAGCCTCCCTTTCCTGACATGTGATACCTGCGCTGCTCCGGCGGTACACCGCATCAACAGTTCGCTGTCCGTAAACAGCCACGAGCATACTCGTCAGGCGTAGAATGCCTCGGAGTCGCCTTCGACGCTGTTGCCGAGGCCGATGTCTATCTCAGCGATCTCATCGAGTTCGAAGAACTCGCGCAACTTCTCGGCGGTTGACTCGGTCGAGTCGATCTCCAGCCCGAGCCTCAAGTCGAGCGACTCCTCGATCCACTTCGCCAGCCGGTCCCCTGCTACGACGTCGACACTGGTTCCAGCGGTCTCAGCGACTACGCACGCGCTCGGAACTTTGTGGATGGGTGCGAGCGATGCGAGCAGGCCGGTCAGCCCGATGATTCCGGCTGATGGGTGCTCGCTGCTCACCTCGAGTCCACGCGCTTCCATGGCCTCTTTGTCAGCTGCGCTCGAGCAGACCAGGTAGACAGACTCCTGTCCGACTTCGGCGGCCAGACCGGCGAGGATCAGCAGCAACCCCGTGCCGGCATCGGAGCACAGTTCGAGTACGGCCGTGGCCACCTCATACTGGCCGGCCGGGCTCAACGGCTGGAAGTTGGCGGTGAGCACGAGGACGGTCTCCCCAGAAGGAAGATCGACGGCGCTGACGGTCATGCACGGGGGTTCGAGCAATCCAGCGTCGTTCAAGGTGGCGTGTGGTGGAAGATCAGGGTGGAGAATGCGCAGCACGGTGCGGCTGGGGTGTGTGTTCACCAAGGTATCGAGCACCAACTTGCCCACGTTGCCTACTCCTGGAACCGCCTCTAGCAGGTAGTGATGTTCGGGCAGGGACTCATCCCCATCATCCCACAACAGCCTCACTCTGCTCATTCCTCTTCCTCCGACTCTGCGGCCCCTTCCGCGACCGTCTTTGACCCCTTCGGTGTTGGAATGGGTAGGGACTGCGCCCACTCGGCATCGGTGACTTTCTGGAACTGCCGCCGACGTTCGGACTGCGGGTCCTCGGGAGAATAACGCAGGGGGGCTGCCGCCTGAGCCGGCGCGCCACAACGGGAGCAGGTGGTGGAGAGGCCATAGGCACCGCAGGAGGTGCAGCGTTGGAGTCTCGAACGAGCCATGTCGTCACCTCTGTTCGGCTCCCTGCATTTGAGGTTCTTTGCGCTTACCTGTCATCGAATCCCACAGAGACCATCGCGAAGGAGTTGGCGTTCTGTCAAGAAGGTGACTAGGCGCGTTCCGCGCTTGCCGACCCTCCAGCCGACTCCACCACTGGCAGAACTGCCTGTTCGACCGCGTTCCAAGCGGCCTCGGCTGACTTGTAGTCCGGTGCGCGGATCTCGACCCGGTAGTGCGGAGCGCCATCGTAGTGGCAGGTCACCTCGACCTCTTCACCCTCGGAGCCCTTCTCCTCTGCGGATGCGAGCACTTTGCTGATGACCTCGATGCCCGCTTCGTTGGGAACCACGATCTCCAAATGACCGCGCACGGCGACGAATGGCGGGACGATGTTCTCCAACGCGAGTTCGACGAACAGTGCGATCCAGTCTCCTTCGTAGCCCATCTGCTGCAGCGCTTCGGGATCGATGACAACCTCTTCGAAGGCGCCGTAGAGGGTCCCGAACGCTTCGGTCAGTTCGCCGGCAATCTCGTCCGCTCTGCCCTCCTTCCATCCTGAGCGCTCTCCGGTGATCTTGAGCAACTGGCGGGCACGGTTCTCGTTCTTCCACGCCTGCAACGCTTCGCGTCGGCGCTCATCGTTGACCGACTTGAGCGACAGGTCGACGCTCTTGCGGTCCTTGCGCACCCTGGTGACCTTGCCGACCACCCGCTGGCCGACGCGGACGTGGCCGCGGATGTTCTTCACCCAGCCAGCGGCGATCTCGCCGATGAACACGAAGCCCTCGCGGTCGTAGCCAACGAGGTTCAGGTAGGCTCCATTCTGCACGACGCTCTTCACCGTGCAGACGACCAGTTCACCCTCTTCGGGCCATTCCGACTTCGAGCCCATCCTGACAGCACCTGTTCACTCTAGGGTCTCGAGGACGTTGGCGCTCACCAAAACCGCCTTTCCTCCAGCCGGTCGAGCCAATGTGGCGCCACAGAGAATACAGGATATCTTCGTGCAGGCACGAACGAACAGAATCTGCTCGCTGCCGCAGTCAATGCACTCGACGCGGTGGAACTTGCGCTCTTCGCTCATCTGGTCGTGCTCCTTCACTTGTCCACGAATTCGAACTTCTTCGCCCGCTTCCCCTTGGGAACATGCGCCTTACCAGTCTCGGTGCAGCGGTAGAGGAGGTTGACGCGCTTGGTGTAGTCATTGCTCACGGGCTTGGGACGCGGGAATCCACGGTAACCGGCGGTGACCCTGCGGAACCTGCGCTGGCCCCACTTGAGTTCGCTCGCCTTCCTCTTCTTCACCCGCTCGACGGTGTGCAGGGTGTGCTTGCCAGCCGCGGGGCTGTAGCGCATCACCTGACGTGGCATCTTGACCATCGTTGCAATCTCCATCGCCCTACGGGCGTGGCTTCGACCGACGACCCCTATTTGAGCATGTCGTGGTTCACCGAGGCCCCGCACGCTCGTATGATGGCGTTGGGGACTCCGAACTTCTAAGGCCCACTGGCCCCGCATCGTGTTCGATTGCGGTGATGCCTGAGACAGCCCTGCTCGTCCACTTCTGGCTGCCACTGGCTCTCTTTCCGCTGGGAGTCGCCCTGATGCTGGCGCGTGATCCCCCGCGCAAGTGGGTGGGACGGGTGCTGTTGATCGGCTGCCTGCTGGCCCCGCTGCTCAACGATTGGGATTTCATCTCGACAGGGGAAGCCCAGGCTCTGCATCTGGGGCTCGTGGTACTCGGACCGACGCTGATGTGCGCCGTAGGCTGCCTGCTGGCACTGTTCGGTGGACCGACACCATTCGCTCCGCTGCCCGAGGGAGTCAGGCAGGGTGGATTCCTGCTTCTCGCAGGTGGGATAGCCTGGTTTGGATGGTTGCTGTTCGTCGACCGGCCGGATATCTCCGATACAGCGAATCCATTCTGGCTGCACCTCATCGTGAGCCTGCTGACGCTGCTGGTCGTCATCGGCGGATTCGCGGCGGCGTTCACCATCATGATGGGCGATCGACGTTGGCGTGAGGCGCTGGCGATGGGAAGCATCGCGATCACCTCGTTCATACTGCTCATCTTCCTGCTGGCCCAGGGCACGGAACAAGACGATCCGGTCTTCTGGCGCAGTGCTTCGTGGGGCGCTCTTGGAGACCTGCTTGGCCTGCTCGTCGGCGGCGGAGGTGCGTTGTTGACGTTCGTGCTGGTGGTGTGGATCGGTGAGCGCAACATGCCGGTCCCTGAACCGGTCGCGCCCCTGAGCGAATCTGAGCAGGCGCTCGCACGGGAGATTCTGGCGGAGCACGCCGGTGCATCCGGAGGTGAGCAGGAATGAACATCAGAGACGG
>CATMIM010000078.1 GCA_950068635.1 uncultured Candidatus Poseidoniales archaeon | reverse complement strand
CTAACGGTTGGGCCTTTACCGAGAACACCTTCCAGGTCTACTTCGACGAGAATGTCGAGCGTGGTGTGCAGGTCGTTGCTGGAGACAACTACGACCCGGTCACGATTGGCATGTCGCCGATGGTGGTGATGCTGGACGCGGAGACGCTCTCTCCGCATCCGTACGCCGGGAAGCCGGCGACCTCACCGATCGACGTGGGTGGCAACGTGATCCGCTACCCGCTGCTGACCGGTATCGATCTCGACTACAGCGTCTCTTCAACGCAGCTGAAGCAGAACCTGGTCATCAGGGACGTTCCAATGATCCCTGACCACTTCAAGGAGTCTGGATACTTCGGCATCGCAGAGACTCTGCACCTCCCACCGGGCTACGCCCTGTTCCTGGGTGAGTCGCCGATACCGGACAACGAGATCGTGATGACCAACCAGTCGCTGGCGATTCGCCACCTCGAGACCGGCGAGTCGTTGTTCACGATTCCGCAGCCGATGGTCACCAGCATGAATGTCGAACACATCGACGACGAAAACGACCCGACTCCGTATTTCGGCAAGTTCGTGATCAGGTCTGATGGCTTGGTCATCACGCTGATCACCGTGGTCGAGACTTCATGGCTGCTCGATGTGGACAATCGATCCTACCCCATCCTCATCGACCCGACCTTGGACAAAGGCGCTCAGCGCGCCGGCTGGGCCTTCTACTACCGCTACCATCCGTACGGATGGGGTAATCCTTACGACTACTACTACGTCTACAACAACGCCAACCTCGTCTACACCTGCCGTGGTTCCGGTAACTACCAGATAAACTGCGGCTACAGCAGCTTCTACACGAACATGTATCGCTACGCATGGCACCGCTACGACTTCAACAACGCAATGCCGTCCGGAGCCACGGTGAACAGCGTCGACTTCAAGTCCAACGTCGGCGGCTACTGGGGCAGCGGAAACAAGTACTTCGATTGCACCATCCTGAAAACCGGTGGCAGCCAGTCGAGCAACATGATCGACCCATCGAGTTACCTCTACAGCGGAGTCAATGGATTGTCCGGCAAGATACGGAACAGCGCACGTTCGTGCAATTCTCAAGGCTTGTCTACCCCACCCTACTACTACCAGGGTGGCGCAGTACGCACCATCTCGTTCAACAGCAACGGTGAGAGCGACATACAGGACGCAGTCGATGGTAACGGTGGAGGCAGTAACGGCCACATCGTCGGCCTCGGCATCCGCAACACGCAGAACACGCCTCTGTGGTACTGGTGCAGCACCAACTACTACAGCTACTACGGTTGCACCACCGCTAACAAGCACCCGCTTCTGCATGTGGACTACAGCGGTGGTTCTGACACCTCCCCACCCCAGACCAACTTCGTACCCTACACCGGAGTCACAACGCACAGGGCCGAAGCGCGCACCATCTTCTTCGGGCTGATGGACGGCACTGGAGTGGACACGACCACCAACGGTGGTCCGCACGTCTGGTACCGGGTGAACAACGGCTCTTGGAGTGGCACGCGCGCCACCTCCTTGGGAACCTGCTTGGCAGGATACTTCTGCGACTTCAAGGTGTTGATCCCCGCCGTGAACGAGGGCGACTACGTCCAGTACTTCCTCGCCTACCAGGACATCAACGGCCAAGCTGGTTCCGGGACCTCCGGCAACCAGAACTTCGCCACCGACCCGTCCGGCGGGTCTGGCTCGCCGAGCAACCCCACAGCGCCTTCTTCGAATGGCTACAACTACTTCGTTCAGGCAACTGAGGATGCGGATGCCCTCAACTCCGACGGCACGAAGAACAACAAGTGGCAGATCAAGATAACGAACGTCAACCAGTTCCGTTACTACTCGGTCTACCAGAACTTCGACGAGCAGCTGACCTACTACGAGGACAGCCAGGAGTACATCTGGGAGTACGACACCTCCAGGTGCGGCACCGGTCAGAACGCCTGCTTCAACGTAGGCAACGTCTACAATCTGAAGTACAATCCATCGGTCAACTCCTACTCGTACACCAACTGCGCTCAGACCGCGGCCTGCAAGGAGACCAAACCCGGACTCACGATGAACGCGCAGCACGGACCGCAGATGTCCACCATCTGGTACTACAGCGCGGCCGACGGTAAGTTCGGCATGGTCGGACTGGGCACCTCGTCGGGCATCGACCAGTCGGTCTCCGGCACGCCCTGTGATTCCACCACCTGCACACAGGGTGGCGGCAGGGACGTCGACGACGGCTACTCTGCGGTGCGGATCCCCGGTGACATCACCATGAAGTTCGGCACGTTGAGCGTGAACGCGACCTTCACGTGGAGCACCAGCACTCGAAACTGGTTCTGCGTGAACAGCAACAACCACCCGATGTACTTCACCAGCTCCAACAGCGCCAACCCGTACTGTCTCTACTCCTACACCACCTGGCAGTACGACCGTCAGTTCAACGGCTGGCAGGCTCCGGGATACGACGGTCGCTGGATGCCCGGCGCGTCGATCACGCAGAAGGTCAGCATGATACGACCGCAGCCTGACATCTGGCCTCCAGATGTCGAGCACGGTGGCCTGATGGACACCTACTCGGATGCTGACCGCACGGTCACCGTCGGCCTGTCGGACTTGGGAGAGCCCCCGAGCGGAGTCAACGTCTCGAGCGGCACCGACTCCAACGGCAACCTCGAGGGACCCCACATCTTCTATCGCGTCTACGACACCACCGCCGGCTCCTGGTCGGGATGGACCCGCCGCGCGATGACCCAGGAATCAGGCATGACCAGAGCACAGTGCGACCAGACCCCGTGCGACTGGAGCGCCAGCATCCCGGGAACGGACCGCACCAACTCAGTCGAGTACACCATCCACGTGCAGGACAACTTGAACAACTGGGCGAACAGCAGCGCCTTCTCGTATACGATCGGCCAACCGACGAAGGTGTTCACCGTCGAATGGCACGACATGAACTGCTACTACACTTCTTACATCTGTAACTACCAGGTGAAGATGTACGACGTGACCAATGAGGTCGAACTGCTCTACGACCCGAACAGCAACCCGTACTACAACTGGGAGAGCATCGGCTACCAGAAGGGTGGCGGCACGGCTATCGGTGCCACGCTGCAGGAGAGAGGGCCTGGATTCGTCAATCAGGTGAACCAGTTCAACTACAACTACCGCATCGCTACTGACGGCAACAACCACGGCTACGAGAGGATGGCCGTCAGTGGTTACAGTGAATTGTACAACTACAACGAACACTCAGTCGGTGGCAGCTCCACCGGCATGCCGTATGTCTTCTACTGCATGTATTACTGGTACCAGTATTACAACCAGTGCCAGACGATGATCGACCTTCCGTCGGGTTTCGACTTCGAGTGGTTCGGAACCACATACAGCGGTAACACGACCGGAAAGATCGACGCCGCGCGCAACGGCGCGATGGCGTTCACCAACACCCAGTCCACCTTCCGCGGCGGAATGCAGCAGATGATCACGTACTACGGCTCGCCGGCTTGGTACTACAACAACTGGCCTGAGCTGCCCAACACGGGTTCGTACGTCAACAGGGTGCACATCGCTCCCTGGTTCGGAGCCTATGGGGCATACTACTGCTACTACAACTCCCAGACCCAGTGCAGCATCCGCACCAAGTTGGTACCGTTCGAGGGCGCCGGCATGGACGTTTACTCGGACATCACCACACCCACCATCTGGGACAACGAGATGAGTCCGATCCGCATCGTACCGAGCGGCGACTACATCCGCGTCACGGCTGATCTCACGATCGAGGCTGGCGTCGAGATCCTGTTCGGTGACGGCAAGGGTATCGACATCGCCGGGGCGTGCAACAAGTTGACCGTCACGGGCAATTCCACGCACCGCAACTCTGTCGGGAGCATCGGCAGCGGAACCGGACTCGGATTCGCGTTCACCAACGGTGGATGCTCGACCGCCAACAACGACGACCGCCACGTGTTCGAGAACACTGACTTCGAGAACGTGTCCATCGCCATCAGCGCGGGCAGTCGCCACGGCAACAATCCGCACTACAACGGCAACGTGGGCAACTTCTCGTTGAGTGACGTGACGTTCACGAACGTCGGGACAGCGATCTCGCACGGCAGCGGTCAGGGCTCCGGCTTCGACCTGTCAGGCGTGACGATGAGCGGCGCGCGCGACTCCTGTGTCGCGCTGCCCGACAACGCCGCGCTCACATGGATCGACGGTGGCGCCAGCAACTGTAACACCCTCCAAGGGAGCGGCAACGGCGCGATCGACACCGGAACCGGCAGCAGCGTGTACCTCGAGAACGTCGGGTTCAACGGCTCGCGCGTGAACGGCGTGTTCGGTGAGGCAAGCGACCTGTCACTGTCCAACGTGACCATCGACGCCTCCTCTCTGTCCGGCACACAGGCCGGAAGCGCGGTAGGCCAGACCGGCAGCCAGACCTCTGGAACCAGTCTGTATCTCTACAACGTGCAGGCACCGGGCTACGCCTGGGGTCTGCGAACGCACGCGACCGACGACATCAGCATCGACACGCTGGACAGCGGTGGCATCCTGCTGGCACCGGGCGGCTCGTCCGCGACGGTGCTCGGTGCGACCGGCTACGACATCACCGACGTCACTTCGACAGGCAATCTCGCGATGACGCGCACGACGCCTTCCTCGATGACCAACATCGACCTCAGCGGCTATCTGGAGTTCTCCGGAACCGCGGCTGCTGGCGACCAGATCGCGATCGGCAATCTGATCGCTGACGGAATCTCAGTCGTCGGCTGTGGATGGAGCGTACGCGCTGATGACGTCACCTTGGGTGGCGGCTCGGCCGGCACCTGGGCCACCGCCTCGTGCACCTCGTCCAGCGCCCGCAGCACATTGACTGTGGTCGACGGGACCATGGCAGGGAGCTCGAACAACGGCAACATCGTCTACGCACGCAACGGCGAGGTCACTCTGGCTGGCATCGACATCACGGGCCAGACCAACTTGGGCGCCTATGTCGCCGTCGCGAGCACCAACGGTGACGTTCGCTTGATTGGCGTCACCTGGAGAGGCAACGAGTGCACCACCGCCGCCCTCGGCTTCGATTTGACCAATTGCTGGGTAGATGTCACCTCGTCAACCGGTGCGATCTACGGGGGCGGGTTCGCGGACGTGGCTGCGTTCCGTGTCATTGGCGGCACGGCTGTGTTCGTCGCCGACCACGCTGTGACGACCAAGGTGGTCGACAGCTCAGGCGTCGACATCATGTCCGTGGGCACCACCTACACCGACTCCACCGGCAACGCTTCGGCCTGGCTGATCAAGGACAAGATTGAGCGGGTCTTCGACGGCACTCAGTGGAACACCGAAACCACCGACAGTTACACTGACCACTCGGTAACCGTCGCCGGCGGTGCCGGCCAGAACGAAACCGGACCCACCGACGCGTGGTACACCAGTTCCTGCACCAACTCAGTGGGATCGTGCGCGATGCCTCTGGAGATCGGCGACCAGGTCTACCTGAAGCTGGAAGCGTTCCCGCAGGACTGGAACGGCGCTGCGAAGGATTGCGCATGGCTGGCGACCAACACCAGCACGTTCAACGGCTACTTCATCTACACGATGCAACTGCTCACGCTGTCAACCAATCTGGTTCTCGATGGATGCAAGCTGCACCTGGACGGGACCAAGATGATCGTCAACCACACGGCGAGCCAACAGCCGACGATTTACATCAAGAACGGCGGTGAGATGCTCATCACCGAGGGCGGTGGCGAGGTCGGCAACCTGAAGGCATTCAACAGCAACTACGGTGTGCTGATGAACATAGAGGATGGAGGGACATTCGCCCTCGACAACGCCTACGTACGCGATGGGCACGTCCGCTCCAACGGAGCGTGGAACGTTCCCAGTGGCGCGACGATGTCGCTGTCCAACGGCGCCGCGGTCTACGGCTCGGCGGCCACATCCAGTTCAACGGCGACCATCAGGGTCGACGGAGGAACTCTGACCATCAACGATGGAACCGTGTACAACGTGCAGCAGTCCGGCACCGCCATCCATCTGGAGAACACCGCCGGCAGCAGCCTGAACAACGTCAACGTCCGCGGTGCCCATACCGGCATCGCCGTCATCAACGCCGCACCGTCCATCAACGGCTTCACGCTGACCAACAACACGGCCGGC
>CATMIM010000077.1 GCA_950068635.1 uncultured Candidatus Poseidoniales archaeon | reverse complement strand
AGAGGAAGCCACAGAGGAAGCCACAGAGGAAGCCGCAGAGGAAGCCACAGAGGAAACCGAGGCTGAACAAGAGGCTGAAGCGGAATCCGAGGAAGCAGCAGAGGCTGAGGTGGAATCCGACGCAGCAGAATCATCCGACGACGCAGAATCATCCGACGACGCAGAACAGGAGGACGAGGCATGACCTACCTGTCAGCGCGCGACATCGTCGATATGAGTACCGAGGGGCGGCGACGCAGACTCAAGGAATTGCAGGAGGAGATGCTGCAACTGCGCGCACAGCAGTCCTTGGGCGGTTCGGTATCCAATCCTGGCTCATACAAACAGGTGCGTCGCTCCATCGCGCGGTTGAAGACCGCCATGCATGCGGAAAGGAAGGAGTAGAAATCAATGGCGAGCATCTGTAACCTGTGTGGATTGCCTGAGGAGCTGTGCATCTGCGAGGAGATAGCCAAGGAGCAACAGAAAGCGGTGATCTCGATAGTTCGCAGGCGATATGGAAAGAAGGTGACGATTGTGGAGGGAATCGACGACACGGCGATTGACATCGGCGAGTTGGCGAAGATCCTCAAGTCGTCATGCGCCAGCGGTGGGACGGTCAAGGGCCGCACCATCGAACTGCAGGGCGACCACAAGAAGCGCGCTGCCAAGGTTCTCGAACAGAACGGCTACCAAGTGGAGGTGCGCTGATGGAGGAATGGCACATGCCCTGGCTTGCACGACGACTCGCGGTGGTTGATTCCACCGACTCCGGCTTGATCGGACTCTCTGGGATGGTGCTTGAGGAGACTCGTAGGACACTGCTCGTCGACACCGGCGAGAAGCAGGTCAAACTGGCGAAGAACGTCATCCAGTTCACGATCGACGGCAGTGATCGAATCGATGGCAGCAAGGTATGCCAGCGACCAGAGGACCGAATACACAGGAGGTACTGAGAATGCGAGATATTGGAGTCGATGTGAGTACCCCGGATAGTGACTGGGATGGTGATGAGAACTGTCCGTTCCACGGCTCACTCAGGCTGCGCGGTCAGATCATCGAGGGACACATCGCCAAGGTCGGGATGACCAAGTCCGTCGTGGTCGAGCGTCAACAGACTCGCCAGATGCCGAAGTACGAGCGTTACGAGAAGCGCACAAACCGCTACCTGGCACATCTTCCCAGTTGCATCGGAGAGGTCGCTGTCGGCGACAGGGTCCGAATCATGGAATGCCGCCCGCTGTCCAAGAAGGTCACCTTCTGTGTCATCGAGAAGGGAGGTGACTCTGAATGAAGGGCCTATCCTCTCGCGTGACGCGCGGACTTCCCACTCAGGCGCGCTTGAACTGCGTTGACAACAGCGGCGCCAAGATCGTTCAGATCATCTCGGTGCTCAAGATCGGCGGCGTCCATCGTCGATACCCCGCTGGTGGCGTAGGCGACCTCATCAACGTCACAGTGCGCCGCGGCACCCCGGAGCGCCGCCGTCAGATCTTCAAGGCGGTCATCATCCGCCAGCGGCGTCCGTTCCGGCGGGCTGACGGCACCTGGGTGTCGTTCGAGGACAATGCCTGTGTACTCGTGTCCAACGACCGCGGCGAAATCCTCGGCTCGGATATCAAAGGACCCGTATCCCGCGAGGCAGCCGAGCGCTGGCCGCGCATCGCGGCGACGGCGAAGCAGATCGTATGAGGTGAGAATCATGAGCAAGAGCAGCAAACCGAGCAAGCAGCGGCTGAATAGCAGCAAAGCGCCCGCGCACGCGAGGCGAAAGCGCATGCGCGCTCGCTGCCTCGATCCGACCTGGGGCAACGTGCGCAGCGTCACCGTCCGCGTCGGCGACATCGTCTCCGTCCGCCGTGGCGACTGGGGGAATCCCGGCCACGACAAGGATGAGGGTGGCAAGCGGCACGGTGGTAAGCGGGGCAAGTTCGGCGTCGAAGGCAGGGTGTTGCGCGTCGATGCGAAGTCTGGCACCCTGTACGTCGAAGGGGTCAGCCACGCCAAGTCGGACGGCAAGGAGGAGGGTGTCCCCATCCATCCGTCCAACGTCGTCGTCACCAAGCTCGACGAGGGAGACCCTCTCCGACTCAAGAAACTCCAGGAACGCATCGGAGGTGATGAGTGATGAGTTCCAGCCACCTGAAGCGATTGGCGATGCCGCGCAGTTGGGCTCTGCCGCGCAAGACAACGGTGTGGGTCACAAGACCACGGCCAGGTGGCCATTCGCTCGACCGCTGCATGGCGCTCACCGTCATCCTCAGGGACGTACTCGGAGTCGCCGGCAACAAGCGTGAGGTGAAGCGTCTGCTGGCCACCCGCAAGGTGCTCGTCGACGGCCGCGTCGAGACCGATTCCCGTCGTGGAGTCGGCCTGATGGACGTGCTCACGGTCGCTGAGGACAGCTATCGCTGCGTGCTCGATGAGAACGGCAAGCTGCGCTACCGTCAGATCGGCAGCAAGGATGCTGCATGGAAGGTTTGCCGCATCGACGGCAAGACGACCGTGAGGGGAGGGAGCACACAGTACAACCTGCACGACGGCAGGAACATCATCGACGAGAAGGCAAAGACCTACAACACCGGTGACAGCCTCCGAATCTCGCTTCCCGAGCAGAAGATCATCGACCACTTCGTGTTCGAACAGGGGGCCACCGCCTACCTCGTCGGAGGCCAGCACGTCGGTAGCCTCGCCACCGTCGATGAGCGCCTCGAGAAACGTTCCAGCATGCCCAACGAGGTGACGTTCAGCGACTTCGGCACCGTCGAGCGCAACGTGTTCGTCGTCGGCAACGCAACTCTTCCAGGAATCGAGGTGGGCTCATGAGCAGTTCCAAGAATCCGATGCTCGAACCGCGCATCACCAAGGTGACGGTGAACATCGGCGTCGGCGAGAGCGGCGAGCGGCTGCTGCTCGCCGAGCGGGTTCTCACCCTGCTCACCGGCATGACCCCGGTGCGCACCATCTCACGCACGACCAACCGCGACCTCAAGGTGCGCGAGGGCAGCCCAATCGGCTGCAAGGTTACTATGCGCGATCAGGAGAAGATAGCAGTGTTCCTCAAGAACGCCCTGTGGGCGAGGGATAACACCCTGCCGGCCTACAACTTCGATGCTCAGGGGAACCTCTCCTTCGGCGTCGCAGACTACACCGACTTTGCAGAGCTGAAGTACGACCCGGAGATCGGCATCTACGGCATGGACATCAACGTCGTGCTCGAGCGGCCAGGCCACAGGGTGAGTCGTCGGCGCAAGCGCAAGCACTCGGTGAACAGGTCCCATTGGGTCAGCCAGTCTCAGTCCCAGGATTGGTTCCGTGAGAAGTTCAGCCTCACGATAATGGAGGAGTGAAGCATGGCTAGGGAACACGGAGAGCGCATCGGGCGCAGCATCGGCTGTCGCAGGTGTGGCCGCAAGCGGGGCATGATCCGGCGCCATGGCCTCAGGCTCTGTCGCCAGTGCTTCCGCGACATAGCTCCGGAGATCGGGTTCAAGAAATACAGTTGAGGAGGTGAATGAGATGCAATTCGATCCATTGAACGATGCTCTGGCGAGCATCTACAACGCGGAACAGGCAGGCTTCTACGAGGTCACTGTGCACCCGGTGAGCAAACTGCTTGGCCGTATGCTGGACATCATGCAGCATGGCGGATACATCGGCGAATATGAGAGACTGGAGAACGGCCGCGGTGGCGAATTCAAGATCAAGTTGGTCGGCAGGATCAACCAGTGCGGCGTCATCAAGCCGCGTCACTCGGTCAAGCGTACCGATTACGAGAAGTGGGAGTCTCGCTACCTCCCAGCGCAGGATTTCGGTCTGCTCATCGTCACCACCAACAATGGGGTGATGCATCACAACGATGCCAAGGAAGCGCGCATCGGAGGGCGCCTTCTGGCGTACGTCTACTGAGGTGAACACATGGTGAAAATCGACCACATCCGACACGAGATCGCGCTTCCTGATGGCGTCAGCGCCAACTTCTCGGATTCCACCCTCACTGTCGAGGGGCCCAACGGGAGCATGAGCCGTGATTTCCACCACAGCCGCGTGCAACTCACTCAGCAGAATGGCTCACTGGTCGTTGAGATCGAGTTGCCCAGGCGCAAGGAGAAGGCGATCGCCGGCACCTGGCGCGCGCACATTGCCAACATGGTGCACGGCGTGACGGAAGGGTTCGAATATCGCATGAAGGCGGTCTACAGCCACTTCCCGATGGCGCTCTCGGTCAACTCTGACAACTCTGAGTTCACAATCACGAACCTCCTCGGTGAGAAGGTTCCTCGCATTGCTGGCCTGATGTATCACAAGGACGGCATCGAGGTGAAGGTCGAGAAGAAGGTGCACGTGGTCATCACGGGAATCGACCGAGAGAAGGTCGGACAGACAGCGGCGATCATCGAGCGCGCCTGCCGCATCACCGGACGGGACCGCAGGGTGTTCCAAGATGGAGTCTACATCGTATCAAAGGGGGGCCGAAGATGAGCGAACACGAGGACATGACAGTCGCTGAACTCAAGGATGTCCTGCGCGAGCGGGGCCTTCCCCTCTCAGGGAAGAAGGCTGACCTGATCGCACGCCTGCTCGAAGATGACTCTGCTTCAGTGGATGAGGAAGACGAGGAGTTCGAGGACGACTTCGATGACCTCGACGATGATGAGGACTGGGATGAGGAGAGAATCCATGTCGCCCGTCAGAAGCCGAAACTCGATGATGCCACCAAGGCTGCGCTCGCTTTCCGCAAGGCGCAGTTGAAGAAGCAGCCCGCCTTCAGGCGTCAGGAGTGGTTCCGCTACCGTCGCCTCTCCCGCACCGGCTGGCGCAAGCCGAAGGGCAATGACAGTTCGATGCGCAAGAATCGGAAGTACCGCCCGCCGATGGCGCGGATCGGCTTCGGCAAACTCGCTTCCGTGCGTGGCCTGCACCCGTCAGGGTTCCGCGAGGTGATGGTCCACCGACCCGATGATCTCGATGACATCGACCCGAACACAGAGGCTGCGCGCGTCGGTGCTCGCGTAGGTGGACGCAAGCGAGCGATCATCCATGAGCGAGCCGACGAACTCGGCATTCGCGTGCTCAACCGAAGGAGGGGCCTCTGATGCACTTGACGAACCAGAAGCGTCTCGCCGCGGAGATACTCTCCACGAATCTCGGTGAAGAGGTCGGTGAGAACCGCGTGTGGGTCAACCCGAACTACATCGACCAGGTTTCCAGCGCAGTCCAGAAGGCGGACATACGCGAACTCATCGAGATGGATATCATCCGTGCCAAGCCGGTGCAGGGAACCAGCAGGGTCCGTGCGCGCAAATTGAAGGCGCAACGTGCCAAGGGACGTCGCAAGGGCCAAGGCAGCAGGTTGGGATCCGCCAACGCCCGCGACCCGAAGAAGAACCGCTGGATGCGCCACATCCGTGCACAGCGTCGCCTGCTCAAGGAACTGCGCGGCTCCGGCATCCTGACCCCGTCGCGGTATCGTTACTACTACCGCAAGGCGAAGGGTGGTTCCTACCGCTCTGTCGCGCACATGCAGGCGAACATGAAACTCGAAGGAATCGAAGTTGGAGGTGATGAATGATGGCACGCGGAAAGCGGCAGAGGATGCGCTATCGCCGCCGAGAGGTTGGCCTGACTGACTACCGTCGCCGGCTCAAACTTCTGCGCGGCGGAAAACCGAGGGCGGTGGTGCGCGTGTCGAACACGCAGGTCGTCTGCCAACTCGTCGATTATCAGCCGGACGGCGACAAGGTGCTCGCCGCCAGCAGCGGCGCGACGCTCGTCAAGGACTTCAAGTGGCCAAAGAAGGCGTCGCGCAAGTCCGTTCCCGCCTGCTATCTCGCTGGTTACGCCCTCGCCAAGCGGGCGACTGCAGCCGGTCATGACACAGCGGTGCTCGACATCGGGCTCGCCGCCTCGACACGGGGCAATCGCGTGTTCGCAGCTCTGAAGGGCATGGTCGACGGCGGCTTGGACATCCCACATTCCGAATCCGTGATTCCCGACGAGAAGCGTCTCGCAGGGGAGCACATCGATGGCAAGCTCGCCAAAGCCATCGAGAAGACGCGCAAATCAATCGAGGGGGCATGATGCATGACAGACGAAACTCCTGAACCGACTCCACCAGAGGACCTGGCACAGCTCGCTCCGGGCATCGCGCTCGCGCTCGCCCCGCAACCCGAGACCGACGACGGCCC
>CATMIM010000076.1 GCA_950068635.1 uncultured Candidatus Poseidoniales archaeon | reverse complement strand
CAAGCAAAATCGTCAGCGGCTTCGGCGGCACGCTTTGTCTTGTGCTGAGTTTCCTCTACATCATTGGCATGCTGAGCCTGATGGCGGCGACATCGCGCTGGGCATTCGGCGGCAGCTCGGCGGTGATTTTCGGTCTGGGTTGGGCGCTGTTCCTCGGCGGCTCATTCCTGCTCGGCTGGCTGCCGCTGCGAACCGGCATCCGCAAAATGGCCAGCGTGGAAATCTAGCCGCTTGGCCAAGCGGGGGTCAGTCTTTGGCGGGGCGCCAGTCGATTAGTTTTAGCTGGACGGTTCGGCGGTCGTTGAAGTCGTTGATCTGCGGCGCGATGGCGATGTCGAAGGTGTCTTTCGGCTCGTCCTCGGGCTTGAGGTTCCACGCGACGACTTCGCAGGCACCGCGCTCGTCGGTCACCCAGAACTTGGCGTGCTGTTTGTCGCGGCCCATTCGGTAAACAGGACTCGACAGGGTGAGTCCGGCGACGAGGAGCTGGATCTCCGGGTTGCCTTGGCCAAGCGGCTCGAGTTGGCGCATTTCCTCGACGTGCACCAGGGTCAGTTCCGAGAGGTCGGTCTCGGCGTCGAGCTTGAGCGGCGGCTGGAACATGTCGGGCGTGATGGTCTTCTTGGCGATTTCGTTGATCCGTTCGCGGAAGGCGTCGAGCCGGCCGGGCTTGACGGAGACGCCGGCGGCCATGGCGTGTCCGCCGTGGTCGTTGAGCAGGTCGTCGCAGCCGCGCATGGCCTCGGCGAGGTCGAAGCCCTCGATGCTGCGGGCGGAGCCTTTCCAGCCGTCGCCGTCGCTGGCCAGGATGAAGGTGGGCCGGTAGAACTCGCGCATGACGCGGGAGGCGACGATGCCGATGACGCCGAGATGCCACTCCATGTTGCCCTCGACGATGACGAAATCCTTCTCAGGGTCGAAGCGTTCGCGGACGCTCTCGACGGCTTGGTTGGATGTGTCGCGCTCGATTTTTCGGCGTTCGTTGTTGTAGTTGTCGAGGGTCTCGGCAGCTTTCTCGGCCTCGTAGTGGTCCCGGGCCAGCAGGAGGTTCAGCGCCGCATCTGGGTTGTCCATTCTGCCGGCGGCGTTGAGGCGCGGGCCAAGTTGGAAGGCGATATTGAAGACGGTGACGGGCCCGGAGACATTGGCGATTTTTTTGAGGGAAACGAGGCCTGGGCGGGTGGTTTCGCCCAGTTGCTCGAGGCCGGAGCGGACGAGTTTGCGGTTTTCGCCGGTCAACGGCACGAGGTCGGCGACGGTGCCCAGGGCGACGAGGTCGAGGTATTGCTTGAGGTCGAGGTCGCGCACCTTTTGCAGGCCCTCCTGCCGGCCGCGCTTGACGAGTGCGTGGGCGAGCTTGAAGGCGAGCCCAACGGAGCAGAGTTCCTGAAAGTTCGGGTAGTCGTTGCTGAGCTGGGGGTTGACCATCGCGAGCGGCTCGGGCGGCGGCACGCTGACCTGGTGGTGGTCCAGCACGAGGACGTCAACTTTTTTGCTGTTGAGAAACTCGATGGCCTCGACGGCGGTGGAGCCGCAGTCGACGGCGAGCACGATGTCTCCCTGCCCCCAGTAGTCGACGGCGATGAAGTTCGGGATCTGCCCCCATTCGGCGGTGCAGTTGTTCGCTCGCTCAAGGATTACAGGCACCTGGTTGGAGGCGTTCGCCGCGGATTCAGACGATATCGGGTCGGTCACGTAGTGGTCGAGCCAGCGCAGCGCGCTGCTCGTGTTGCCCCGCGTCAGTTCACAGTTGAAGTAGGCCGTGTCGTTGTAGGCCCAGTGCGTCTTCGCCATGTGCTCTGCATCGTGGTGGTACCATGGGAGGTCGATCTCCGGAGGGTCCTGGCTGAACAGGATGACTCGCTCGTCCATCTCGATGAGCGAAGCGAGCGAGGGCCAGGGAGTTCCCAGTTCGTGTGCATGGAAGTAGCGAGTCAGGTTGGCGGCAGCGGACGCGTTGGCGACATCTTGGGCGGTGACATAACTCTCCAGCGAGATGATCAGGACGGCGTAGGAGTTGTTCTCAAGGAATGAGACGACCTCATCGAATGCATCCTGCAAAGGCCAGTTCCCACTGAGGAAGCACGGGTGGAGAGGATAGTCGTAGCCACCATGGCAGAGCATGGTCTGGTTGTCGTATTCGTGCACGTCGAGACTGAGCACTCGAATGCCCCCCTCCATCTGCGCGGTGATGTTCGTGCGCTGGCTGGCGCTGATCAGGTTGTGGTTCCGGTCAAGAGATGCGTGCGAGTTGTGCGAGGTGGCCCACACCGTCTCGTTCACGCCGAGGCGACAGAGTTGGCGGAATCGATTGCATTCGGGAGCGGACAGGGCATCCTCAGGGTCCCAGCCGTTGGCCAGTTCCCAGCCGCTGGTGAACCCGTCTCCGTCGTGGTCGAGAGTCGGGTCGAGCGGTTCAGGTTCAGGTTCAGGGACCCCTGGTTCGGGCTCAGACTCCGAATCCACGATGGTCGAGGACTGCAGGCATCCTGCGAGCGTACTGCCGACCAGCAGCAGTACCAGAAGGAGGCTTCCGCCTGCGCGCATGGCTGCGCGGATGAGGTCGGCTTAACTGAAAATGCCGGCGGTCAGTAGAACGGGTTGGTGCCTGCGGCGTGGTCGGTGATGTCGACCACAGCGACGATCTCCGGAATCTTCTCCATGAGCATCGTCTCGACACCGTGCTTCAGCGTCACATCGACCGCCGAGCAGCCCTGACAGCCGCCGCCGAACTCGACGATCGCCTCTCCCTCGACGACGTCGATGAGGGTCACGTTGCCGCCGTGACTTGCGACCGCCGGGTTGACCTCCTCGTCGAGTACATCGGCGACCCTCTGTGCGAGCGGGTCGAGCCACAGCGGGTTGGGGTTCTCGAACTGGAATCCGCCTGGACCCATCAGGGTCTCGACGAAGTCAAGCGTCGCTCCATCGAGGTAGGCGGCGCTCTTCTCGGCGATGATGACGGTCAGCCCATCGACCTCGGTGACCACGTCGCCTTCGGCGTGCTCGCCGGGAGGCACCAGTTGCAGGTCGTACTGGAATCCCTTGGGGCCGCGTCCGGTGATGGCCACCTTGACCGCCAGTTCGGTCTCTTCGGCCTGCTCGGCGAACTCGTCGAGCTTGCTACGTGCATTCTCGGTGATCGACAGCATGCGGACTTCCCCTGTCCGAGCGTTCCTCAGGCTCTCGTATGAACCTGCGCTCACGTTCGTTGTTCAGTCAGGGGCGCGCCAGGAGGGCGAGCCCGTGTGTCGTGAAAGGAGAGGTTTCCCTCGTCAGGAGGGCTCAAGGAGAATTGTTGGGTGTAGTGGTGACGGGGGGCCGAAGCCCCCCGCCACGACATGGTTCGCATATCTGTTCGTGTTCAACTCAGAACGCCAGTTCAGAGCGCCAGCTTGCGGCGCAGCAGGCTGAGGCCGAGCAGCGGGATTCCTCCCACCGCGGCTCCAGCAGCCACTGTCTCCGCATCGTCGCTGTCGATGTCGATGGCGAAGCCACCCTTGCCAGAGTCGTCACTCGTGCTAGGTCGCACGGGTGTCGGCTTGGGCTTCGGGCGCACATCGTCGCCGTCACCGCAGCGCTTGCAGTCGATCACATCGTCCCCGTAGGGGATGACTTTCTTGCAGACAACCTTGACCACGGTCTTGACGGTCGCCTTCTCGAAGTCGAGAGCAACTGCGTCCGCACCGCTGATCACCTCGGTCGTGATGGTCACCTTCTTGCAGATGATCATCGGAGGCACAGGCTTGGGCATAGGCACCGGGTCGGTGCTGCAGTCCATCTTCCACTGTCCGCGGAACACGCCGACTCCTGCCTCGGTTGAGAGGTAGTTGCCGCGCAGCACACCGTTCAGGTCGCCGTCAGCCGTGCTCCACTCGCCGTGGAAGGTGCCGTTGTCGTAGGTGCCACCGAGCGTGCCGGTGAGCGCACCGCCCCGAGCGAGGAACTCGCCGCGGAACTGGCCGTGGTTGTTGTACTGACCCGACATGTAGCCGATTGCTTCACCGTCGTCGTTCATCAGGACGCCACGGAAAACTCCGCCTTGTCCGTCATCGTTGGCCGACCAGCGACCAGCCAGGAGGCCACCAGGGCATCCGGGTGTGTCGTCGGTGTCGTCGCCGCCGGTGTTCCAGCCGCCCCAGTGCGTGCGCAGGTAGTTCAGTACCCTGCAAGCGAAGGCTTGGCCGTGACTCCAGTCAGACGAGTCCTCGTTGCCGTCGATGTCGTCGGTCAGCGGGCAGCGCTGCATCAGGTCCTCGACCGTGATGTTGTTAGCGCGCATCCAGTGGAGGATCCGCTGTAGGAGCAGGTCCTCGCCGTTCTCGTCGATGCCGGTGACCGGCCTGTCGATGATGACGACTCCGTCGTCGTCGTCGTCGTCGAAGTCGGTCCAGATGACGATGACTCTTCCATCGAAGTCACGAAGTGCTCCGCGGAGCCACTCAAGGTCCATCGGTCCGAACTTGAACCGCGCCCAGCTGCCATCCTCGTAGATGAGGATGATCATCACGTAGGCGATCTCGCCGTCGGTGTAGATGACCACGATGACGTGCTCCAACTCGAGCTCGTCGTCGTCGTTGAGGTCCGGTTTGACTCGGTCGAGCACGTCAGCGACCGTGAGGCCACCGTCTTGCTCGGAATCGAGGTCAGCATCCGCGACCTCGAGAGCGAACCCGACATCTTCGTCGAGATCGCTCATTTCGCCATCTAGGCCCAGGAAGACGTAGTCCACGCCTACCGTTTCCATCTTATCATTCTCCAGGTACGCGGAGGTAGCCGACTTCTCAGCGGCGACCATCCCGACTGTGGGCACCAGCAGAAGCGCCAGCACCAACAGAAGGGTTCGCAGACCCTTGTGTCCGTTCCACACATTGGTTGGGGTTTCAGTTCCCATGCCGTTGTCTTTGATTCCATAGGATATCACCATTCGACGGGAATCCCCCGAGGCGATACCAGCAATTCCGTTCGCATACCACATTCGAGCCTTCCCAGGGGGGTTTCGCGTGGCAACGGTTTAATCCCGCCAACCCTAACCTCGGCCATGCGACCAGTCGACCGTCTGGGCCGTCCACTGCGCGACCTTCGCCTGTCGGTCATCGATCGTTGCAATCTGCGTTGTCGCTACTGCATGCCAAGGGAGACGTTCGGGGCAGATTTTCCCTACCTGCCACGTTCTGAGATCCTCGATTTCGAGGAGATAGACGCCATCGTGCGCGCATTGCTGCCTCTGGGAATCAGGAAGATCCGCTTGACCGGCGGCGAGCCGCTGCTGCGTCGCGACCTCGAGCTGCTGGTCGGAATGCTGTCACGTCAC
Organism: uncultured Candidatus Poseidoniales archaeon; assembly: GCA_950068635.1. Lineage (GTDB taxonomy): Archaea > Thermoplasmatota > Poseidoniia > Poseidoniales > Thalassarchaeaceae > JAKUTA01. The sequence goes on along the minus strand of CATMIM010000076.1, from coordinate 860 downwards.
GATGTGGACCTGGCGCTCACCACGAACGGGACGCTACTGGAACATTCGGCCGCTGGGCTGGCACGCGCGGGCCTTGGACGGGTGACAGTGAGCCTCGATGCGCTCGATGATGCGACTTTCCAGGCGATGTCCGACTCGAACATCTCTGTGAACAGGGTGCTGGAGGGCATTTCAGCCGCTCAAGAGGCGGGGCTGGGTCCGGTGAAGGTGAACGCGGTGGTCCAGCGGGGCGTGAACGAGCATGCGGTGGTCGAACTGGCACGGTATTTCCACGGAACCGGGGTAAGTGTGCGCTTCATCGAATACATGGATGTGGGCAGTTGCAACGGATGGAGTCAGGCCGAGGTCATCTCCAGAGATGAGATGCTGAAATTACTGCACGCTGAATTCGACTTGGAACCTGTTGTAGCGCAGGAACTTGGAGAGGTTGCGCGGCGTTGGCGGCACGTGGATGGCGGCGGCGAGATCGGCATCATCTCGTCGGTGTCCGAGCCGTTCTGCGGTGACTGCTGCCGCGCACGACTCTCTGCCGACGGGCAGCTCTACACCTGCCTGTTCGCCTCTGCTGGCCACGACCTGAAAGAGCCACTGAGAGCCGGTGCCAGCGATTCGGAGTTGCGTGAACTCGTCACTGGTATCTGGCAGGGAAGGAGCGACCGCTACTCGGAGGAGCGCGCCGAGATGACCGAGGATGTCCAGCGCATCGAGATGTCCTACATCGGCGGATGAACCGCGGACTGACCCCCCGATGACGATCGTGCCGGCGTGCCGCATTCATCTAATGGGGGGCGGTGGCCCTATTGGGGGCGTGAAGCGGTTTGGGCGACGGTTCGGCGTACCCGCAGATTGAGGACACCGTC
>CATMIM010000075.1 GCA_950068635.1 uncultured Candidatus Poseidoniales archaeon | reverse complement strand
GACAGCGGTCGCGCTGCCGTCGTCGATCCGCAGCGAGACATCGACCAATATCTCGATGATGCCGAAGCAGCCGGCCTGACCATCGAAGCGGTATTCTTGAGTCACTTTCACGCCGATTTTCTGGCCGGCCATCTCGAGCTGAGAGATCGCGTTGGCGCCGCAATCTATCTGGGTGCCAGGGCGCAAGCGGAGTATGAGTTCACCGCCATGGATGATGGTCAAGTGTTGGAGTTGGGGAGTGTGAGACTGCAGGTACTGTCGACGCCCGGTCACTCACCGGAATCGATATGCCTCCTGGTGTTCGATGGGGATGCGAACAAGACCCCTCATGCCGTGCTGACAGGTGACACCTTGTTTATCGGCGACGTCGGCCGGCCTGATCTGAGGGCATCGCTGGGGTGGACGGCCGAGGAATTGGGCGCTCTGCTCTACGACAGCATCCACGACAAGCTGCTGACGCTACCCGATGACACCCTGGTGTACCCAGCCCACGGCGCCGGCTCTCTGTGCGGTAAGAACATGAGCGAGGACACGGTGTCGACGATCGGGATCCAGCGGCAGTACAACTACGCGCTGCAGCCAATGACTTCGGAGGAGTTCATCCGCATTGTGTGCGCGGATCAGCCGGATACACCCGACTATTTCACCTACAATGCCATCCTCAATACGAAACAGCACCCGACGTTGGAGGCCGCGCTCAGCCATGGCTTGAAGCCACTGACGATTGAGCAGGTCGATGAGCAGGCGGTTGCCGGTGCTCAACTTTTAGACACGCGCGAACCAGCAGATTTCGCCGGGGCACACCTGGTGGGGTGCCTGAACGTCGGACTGCAGGGCAAGTACGCGACCTGGGCCGGCACGCTGCTCAACACCGACGATTCGATTGTTCTGATTGCCGAGAGGGGACGTGAAGAGGAGGCTGCCATCAGACTCGGTCGCATCGGCTTCGACAATGTAGCCGGCTTTCTGGATGGGGGCATGGAAGCGCTGGAAACCCGTCCAGACCTGGTGCGCCGGGTGGAGCGCATCACGGCGGGGTCGCTGAATGAAAAGCTAAGTGCTGAGTCCTCGACCATCATCGACGTGCGCGGTCCAGGGGAATTTTCCGAAGGGCACATTGCTGGCAGCATCAATGTTCCTCTGAACAAACTAGGAGAGTACCTCGAACAGGGGATCGAGGGCGAGCTCGTCGTGCACTGCGCCGGGGGGTATCGTTCGTCGATCGCGGCAAGTTTGATCATGCGCGAGTTGCCCGATGTCCCTGTGGCAGACCTCGTCGGTGGGCTCGAAGGGTGGGACGCCGCCGGACTACCGACTGTAAGGGAAGATGACTGACCAAACACCAAATATGAACTCGATGCACGCGAAGATTCTTCCTGCCTGGGCTCTGGGCGCGCTGCTCCTTATCGTGGCAACGATCTACTACGGCTCGGCCCAACTGGGTTTGCTGCTGGCCTTCCAGAAGACGAATGCGTCTCCGGTCTGGCCTCCTTCAGGCATCGCCGAGCCAGAGCATGTCTGAGCCGAGTTCCACCCATTCGAATCGGGCGGCGAGAGAGAGGATCAATGGAGGCAGGAAGATGCGGAATCCGCAGGCGGCCGCCAGCCCGATGCCGATGCTGAACGCGATGAGCGCCTGCCAGGCATCCATCCACTCACCCGGTCTGCTCCTCGACCCAATCAGCGTATCCGTCACTCGCTCCGGCGCGCCAATGCACCACCTGCGGCTCATCATAGGGGTGCGCGGCCACGAGCGCGGCCACCAGTTCCTGCAGCGATGACTCGGAAGTCTTCAGGCGCAGGCACCACTCCTGCTCGTCGCACAGTTCACCACGCCAGCGATAGGTCGAGCCGATACGGCGCTGCACACACGCGGCCAGACCTGCTTCCACGAGCGGGGTGGCGAAGGCGATGACCTGCTCCTCGTTCCACTCACCGGGAAGCGTGGTCTCGAGCAACACGATCTCGGCGGTCATGGCACATGCTGGGAGGCGATGTGGCATCAATCTGACCGACGCTGAGCGGGACTGCTGAGCCGAGAGAACGATTGAAGGCTTGCGGCCGACCGGCGGCAGACATACGGGGTGTCTTGGATGGCTGACTGGTGGGCCGAGCCGATTGACTCAGGACCACTTCCAGAGGATGGCGGACGCTACGACATCATCGTCGTCGGAGGAGGACCTGGTGGGTCTGGTGCCGCCATGTACGCCAGCATGGCAGGCCACCGAGTATTACTGCTCGAGAAGAGCGTGTTCCCGCGCCAGAAATCCTGCGGTGACGCGGTAGGCGGCTCTGCCCTGATGCATGTGCAGGCGTTCGGGTGCAAGGACGAAATCGAGGCGACCCCTTGCTACCAGGTGACCGACATGATCTTCTCCAGCGCCAATGGGGTGGAGGTGTCCATACCACTCCCTGCGGACAGGATCGCCGACCGCACTGCCGGTATGGTGATTCCACGACTCCAGTTCGACTACGTGCTCTTCAAGCGAGCCGCCGAACTGGTGCGCAAGAACGGTGGAGCGGTGATTCAAGACTTCCCTGTGAGCGAGGTACACATGGTGGGCGAGGGTGACAAGCAGCGCATCATCGGTGTGTCAGGAACCGTCGGCGGTCCGCGCAGCGGCAACGAGGTGATGACCTTCACAGCACCCCTGACCATCGGCGCGGGGGGCTACAACTGCCCTGTCTCTCGCGTGGTCACCGAGGCTCATGGGGAGCCGATGCGCGACGATGACCATTACATCGCTGCCTACAGGGAGTACTGGGAGATGGACTGTGCCGAAACCGGACCCATTGAACTGCATTTCATCGGTGGTGATCTCGGTGGTGGGTACTTCTGGATCTTCCCGGTGAGGGGCCCTGCAGGCGCAGATCAAGGGGTGTGTAACGTGGGGATCGGTCTTGTGCAGCGCGAGTTGAAGTTGAACAAGACCAAACTGCGCGCCCTGCAGGCGCAGGTGATCGCGGAGCATCCGAAGTTCAAGGAGCGGTTCAAATCCGCCAAGATGGTCGAGGGCAGCGGCATCGGTCACATGATTCCCTGTGGCTCTCCAAGAAAGGACCCACCGAGCTACCAACCGCGACGGATAGCCATGGCAGGGGCGGGGTGCGTAGGAGACGCAGCTACCCTCGTAAATGCCTTCTCAGGAGAAGGAATTGATCCTGCTTTCGTGTCGGCGAAGACCCTGATCGAGCACTTCGACCGTGACGAGCACGCGGACGGTTTCCCGTCCGAGGCGGCGCACGACTACCAGACCGAACTGTGGAAGAACATCGGCCCGGTCATGACGAACAGCTACAAGATGCAGAAACTCGTGAAGAAGCGGCGTTTGATGAACTGGTTCATGGGCAAGGCAAGCAGGGATGACAAGAGGGGAGAGATGATTCGCAACCAGTTGGAACTGGCGGTCTCCTCGAAATCCGCTCAAGAGGACGTGGCAACTCCCTGGCAACTGATCAAACTGATGTTATTCTGAGGTGAGTGACTGATGGACGCATCACTCGATGGTGTCTTGACGGTGTTCTGCGACCTCGACGGCACCCTCTACCTCGGTGATGAGTTGATTCCCGGGGCACTGGAATTCCTCGAACGATGCGAGGCCCGCGGCATCCGTCGCTTCTTCCTGTCGAACAACTCGTCGCGCTCGGTCGAGCAGTATCTCGCCAAACTCCACGGGTTGGGCATACCCGCTGAAGCGGCTGACATCATGCTGTCGACCCACGACCTGATCGCTTGGCTCACCGATGAAGGGGTCAGTGACACCTACCTGGTTGGGACTGAGGGAATGCGTACCATGCTCGAAGGTGCTGGCATCGAAACGCGGGCCGAGGCACCCGAGTACGTCGTGCTCGGATACGACACCGAGATCACCTACGACAAACTCGCCACAGCTTCGATTCATCTGCACGCGGGCGTACCTTTGGTGGCCAGCCATCCGGACATCGTCTGCCCTTCGCCTGCTGGAGTTAGTGGAGAAGTGATCGGGATCCCAGACTCTGGTGCGTACATGGCGCTGTTTGAAGCAACCACAGGGGTGCAGCCGGTGCATGTCTGTGGAAAGCCGAACGCGGGAATGCTGTTGCACAAGGTGGTCGAACTGGGACTTGAGCCGAGTGAGTGTGCCATGATTGGCGACCGCCTGTACACCGATCTCGAGATGGCCGCGCGGGCGGGTGTGCGCGGGGTGCTGGTGCTCTCCGGAGAGGCGACTGCAGACGATGCTCGGGCAGCCCCTCAGAATCCTGACTTGGTTGTCAAGTCGGTTGATTCGCTGTTGCGCTGAGGTTGCCAATCTGCGGGGAAAGCCCAGCAGAGGGGCATTCATTGAAAAGTAGAACGCCGCACTGCTCTACTTCGTGAATCCTGCTTGGGGAGACATCGGAGCCGCCGAATGCGACCTCGCCTCCCTGCCAGAGGTGGAGGTGGTGCCGCGCCTGCCCAACAACGAGGAAGCGGTGCTCCGTCTGGCGGCGATGGGGGTGCTGTTCGACGAGGTGCTGCAGGAGGCGATGGTGGCATGTCCGAGACAGCGACACGCGCTCGAACAGCCGTTGCTGGATGAGGTGGACCTCGAGGGTTCTGCGCTGAAACTACCTTGGTGGCATGAAGGAAATTGTGCATTGATTCCTGGCCACTACGAGACCGCACAGGTGCTCCAACTGCTGAGGGTTCGGGTTGGAGATCGAGTCTGCCTTCTTCAACCGCGCGGGGGATATTTGATGGAATTACTGGTTCGAATCGGTGCATCCGAACTGCTCGTCATCGAACCTGATGAGGTGCGACGCGCCACACTGATCGCCCGCTGGGAGCGGTTGGGGCTCGATGAGTTGTGTGCAGAGCATGATTGTGATGTCAGATGGGGGGGTTGTGTCGAGTTGGCAGACGAAGCGATGCGCAGCGAACCGTACTGGGACCGCATGCTGCTCACCGGAGCATTGCCGCGGTTGCCGATCGAGTTGCTCACGGGGCTCACACACGATGGGCAGGCTCTGGTCGTCGTCGGGGATGACGAGGCGGCCGTGCTGCAACTGGTCACGCCGACGAGCAAACGCGAATTGACCGCCCAGTGGGTCTGCTCATGGGCAGTTCAGGTACTCAGTCCCGAAGTGGCCTCCGTGCTCGAGGGCCTCGAGCCACCGGATGAAGGGGTGGCCGAGGAGGTGCTGGCCAGTGAGAGTGAGCGGGTGCGCGCTTGGACGCAGGCCAACAACGACCCGATGCGCGACCGTTTCGCTCCTGAACGCATCCTACGAATGATGGCTGCCATCTGGGATTCAGCGGGACCGGTGTTCGCCGGCTGTGGAGAGGCCGAGGCTGACATCCGCACCAAACTGGCCGACGACCTGTTCCGTATGGGACATGTGTTGCAGCAGTTGGGTGTGCTAGGACTTGCGGGTGAGCATCACGCAGAGTCGTTCAGGCTGCTACCTTCGTCTGAATCCGCAACATTTCTCGCTTGGGCACTCTCAGAATCCGGTGAAAATCGTGACGGTGCGCTGGCCTGGTACCGACGAGCGATCGAGACAGACGCCACATTTGGAAATCCGTGGAATGATATTGGGGCTCTGCTGTTAGAGAATGGCGAGTTGAAGGAAGCCGTTCCGTGGCTCAGTACGGCCACACAGGCCCCTCGCTACGACGCACTGGGATTCCCATGGTTGAACCTGGCGCGGGTGCATGAACAGTTGGGCAATAAGATGGCTGCGTTCGAGGCAGCGCGCGAAGCGCTGGAACACCTCCCTGATGACGAAGACGCACTGCGCATCTTCGAAGAATCAGGCGTCGGACTCATCTGATGTGCTCAGACCTGCTGTTCACCGACTGACTGTTCGGGCTGGCTGACCTGCACCTCGCTTGGCTGCACCAACTGCGGTGGCCGGGCCGACTCGGTCAACCAGGTGGAGGTGGTGGGCCGAGCGATCCGGGGGCAGTGGGTGGATGGACCGTGGGTTGAGGTGGTGGCGGGGGAATATCCATGGGCGCAGGCGCATCAGCGAAATGGGATCCTCTAACATTCCGGAGGTGGGTGAGGGTGTCGAGCAGCAGGTGGTCAGGCATCACGATGTAGGCGTTGTCATCAATCGCATGGAAGGTGTGGTCTGGGTCCAATGGGTCGAACCAGAGCTGGTTGAACGCCTCGACCCACTGCAGATGCAGTTTGTTGGAATAGGACAGGGCGGCCGCG
>CATMIM010000074.1 GCA_950068635.1 uncultured Candidatus Poseidoniales archaeon | reverse complement strand
AGCACCTCGGCTGCGATGTTGTCGGTGATCTCCAGATCCGCGGGCTCTCCAGAACAACAGACCCAGCGGAAAGGCCCGAATCCGAAATCGAAGCACATCGGCCCCATGATGTCCTCAACGTAGGAGGGATGGCGGAAGCCCCCACCCTCTCCGCGAACATCCGCCCCAGCCCGGTCCGCTTCCAGGAGGAAGGCGTTGCCGTAGTCCCAGAAATGCATCCCCATGTCGCACAAGGAGTTGATGGCGTTCGCCTGCCGCTTGAGGCTCTGTCGCACCTCATCGGCGAATCTGTCTGGATCTTCGACCATCATCCGCTTTGCGTCCTCGAATCCGATGCCTACCGGGAAGTAACCGCCCTGGAACGGATTGTGCAGACTGGTCTGGTCGGAACCGAGGTCTATGCTGACCCCACGTTCCTGCAACCTCTCCCACAGGTTGACGATATTACCGACGTAGCCGATCGATGTGGCATCCCCTGCATCCCCCGCCTTCAACAGCCGGTCGATCGCATCATCCACATCCTCGGTGACCTGTTCGATCCATCCTTGCGAATGTCGTTTGTCCACTGCGGCAGGGTTCACCTCTGCAATGAGGCACGCGGCTCCGGCGATCACAGCGGCCTTCGCCTGTGCACCGGACATCCCTCCCAGTCCGGAGGTGACGAAGGTGACGCCAGCCAGTCCTGATGATGATTCACGGCCAAGATATCGACGCGCTGCGTTGAGCAGAGTGATAGTGGTACCGTGAACGATGCCCTGCGGGCCGATGTACATGTATGAGCCAGCAGTCATCTGCCCATATTGCGACACGCCGAGGGCGTTGAAGCGTTCGTAGTCCTCTTGGGAGGAATGGTTCGGAATGACCAGACCGTTGGTCACCACCACCCGCGGTGAAGTGGAGTGCGAGGGGAACAGGCCGAGCGGGTGTCCGGAGTAGATCACCAGCGTCTGTGAATCCGTCATCTGTGTCAGGTATCTCATCGTCAACCGGTACTGCGCCCAGTTCTGGAACACCGCGCCGTTGCCTCCGTAGGTGATCAACTCATGCGGGAACTGGGCGACCTGTGAATCGAGGTTGTTCTGGATCATCAGCATGATCACCGCGGCGTCGCGACTCTGGGCTGGATACGCATCGACAGGGTGAGCGCGCATCTCATACTCGGTAGGACGGAATCTGTGCATGTAGATGCGCCCGAGGGTACGCAACTCGTCAGCGAACTCGGGTGCCAGCAGTTCGTGCATGGACGGCGGGAAGTAGCGCAATGCATTGTGCAATGCAAGTCGTTTCTCAGAGTCAGTCAACACCTGCCTGCGAGCGGGGGCATGCTCGACAGAATCGTCCAGAGGAAGGAGAGCTGGCGGAATGTCGGGAATCCCCTCCCCGACGTGTGCTCTCAGAGCATCCCATGAACCAACCATCGGAACGGAACGCTGGCGTCACCGCCTTGAGCATTCTCATGGGGAGCAGTAGATACCTGCTCGGTCACCATCAACCGCAGGGATCAAGAGACCGCGCACTGGACACTAGTCATTGATCCGCCTGTTGACCGAATCCATCACCGCCCGACTGATCTGCTTGGCTGAAGCACGCAGGTCATCCAACTCCTCAAGCAGGCTGCTGCCCAATTCATCGGGAAGCGATCTGGCATTGATCTCGACATTGAACAGCGCCCCTTTGCAGGCGGCCCCCGCCAACAGGCCGGCCACTCCTACATCTGTCACAGCGTTCGAGTTCCCGCTGCTGGCGAGCTCAGGGAGGCTGTTGAGCAGGGAGAGCGCTTCTCTGGCCGTTTCCAGCGGAACCTCAGCAGCCCCATGAGTCGCCTCTTGGATCGCTGTGCGCCGTCTCACCTGTTCGTCATCTGAGGCTTTAGGCAGACGGAACGCCGCCATCACAGCATCGAATGCAGCAGCATCCTCGCCTGCCAGTTCGTGACCACGCGTCAGCAGGGGTGTGGCGACATCCTTGGCCGCTTGGGCCCCAAGCCAGCCACCCTGCCACCTCTCACGACCGAGGGTCAGGTCAGCGACCATGCAGGTGAGCGCTGCAGCCTGTGAGAGGGCCACGGCAGCAGCCGTGCCACCTCCAGGGGTGGGGTCCGAGGAAGCGAGTGCATCGCGATAGTCATCGAGGCTCATGCCGCCGTAATCAGTCATCATGCTCCCTCCGCAGCCCATTCGATTACACGGGCGCCGGCATCGAAGGGCTCGATGCGATCGAGTCCGAGTCCGGAGACGGCAGCATGCACGAGATCGGCCTCGCTGGCGGAGTCCGCCTCCGCATGATAGAACCTGCCCGCTGCGAGCAGTGCATCAAGGGGAACCAGGCCAACCAGTTCGCCCGCCGTGACTGATAGCCCGATCTTCTCCGCCTCCTCACGGATTGCCTCGGTGACCGTATGCATTCCAGTTGTGGCGTGATCCAGCAGGTTCATCGATACTTGTGCGGTCGACTCGTCGAACATCCAACCAGCAGCCTGCAAGGCGTCGAACCGTCCTGGGACCCGTTCAGGTGCTCCATCCGGGCCGACGATCTTCTCTCCCTCCTCATTCCGCCTGAGCACCCCACTGGTGCGTAATCTTCCCGCGATTCGATTCGCCTCCGACTTGTCATCGGTGTCGAGATTGACATTGAAGGCGATCAACAGTGAACGGGCACCCGTCGCAGTGGCACCTGAACGGGCGTTGAATTCGGCAGGCCCGAAGTCTGGAGTCCACTCCGGGTCTGCGAGTTTCTGCTCCAATCCCTCATATTCACCCCGGCGAATGTCCGGCAGACGTTTTCTCGAAGGAGTACGAGCGGCTTCTGCGTAGAGATAGATAGGAATTCCGAACCGTTCGGCAGCGGTCTCACCGAACATCTCAGCGAGCCGGACACAATCTTGCATCGTGACATCACGGATCGGGATGAATGGAACCACGTCGACCGCTCCCATGCGAGCGTGTTCTCCTGAATGCTGCCGCATGTCAATGGAGTCAAGCGCCACAGAAGTGGAAGCGAGGGCGGCTTCGAGGACCGCTTCTGGAGGACCCACCATGGTGACGACCGTGCGGTGGAAGTCTTCGCCTGAATCGACGTCCAGCAGGGTGACTCCAGAAACACCGCTGACAGCGTCAGCTATGGCCGAGATGACCTTGGCGTCCCGTCCTTCACTGAAGTTGGGTACACACTCAACCAAGGGGCCTGACATGAACTGCCATCCAATGGCATGTGGTGATGATGATTCCGCCGTGCGTGACAGGAGTATGTTCACGTCCAGAGGTCGGCCGGAGCCTCGCCAGCAGCACCCGTATCACGCTTCTTCTTGACATCCCTGAGTGCTGTGGAGAAATCTGCCTTCGATGCCTTGTCACGCCCTGCGCGGATGGCAGTCATACCCGCCTCCACGCACATCGCCTTCAATTCGGCACCTGAGAATCCGCCGGTCTTTTCGACAAGTCCCTTGATGCTGACATCCCTGGTCTTGGGCATTCCCTTCAGATGGATCTTGATGATCGCCTTGCGCGCATCTTCGTTGGGCATCGGGATCTCGATGATGCGGTCGAAGCGCCCTGGCCGCAGCAAGGCCTCATCGAGGATGTCCGGCCGGTTGGTGGCTGCGATCAATTTCACGTTCCCGAGAGCCTCGAACCCGTCTAGTTCAGCGAGCAGTTGCATCAAGGTACGCTGCACCTCCCTGTCGCCGCTGGTAGCAGTGTCCAGACGCTTGGCCCCGATGGCGTCGATCTCGTCGATGAACAAGATGGCAGGAGTGCGTTCCCGCGCCAGGTCGAACAGTTCGCGCACCATACGCCCCCCTTCGCCGATGTACTTCTGCGCAAGTTCGCTGGCCACCAGCCGGATGAAGGTGCACTCCGTCGAAGAAGCGACCGCCTTTGCGAGCATCGTCTTGCCGCATCCTGGCGGCCCGACCAGAAGAACTCCGCTGGGCGGGTCGATGCCGAAGCGAAGGAAGGCGCCCGGGTCGTTGAGTGGTAGCTCGATCGACTCCTTGATCAGCACAATCTGTTCATCGACACCCCCCATGTCGGCATACGTTGTGTCCGGCCGTTCGATCAACTCGGCTCCCATGACCAGTGGGTCCCAGGCATCCTGCAGCACCTCGACCACTGCCAGAGTGTCCTGGTTCAGAGCCACCCGGGTGCCGGGTTTCAGGGAATCCTTGTCGATGCGCCGGTTGACTGACACGAGGAACACGGTTCCATTGCTGGACCGGACGACGATGTGCTCGTCGTCGATGATGTCCTGCACGTTGCCGATTACGTGGGGAGGAGTCCGAAGCGTGCGAATATCCTCATCCAATCGACGAATCTTGTCCTTCTGCAGGCTCACTTCATTCTCGAGGTGCATCCTGTCGGTCAGCAACTGCTGGGCCTGTTCATGCAACTCCTTGTAATCCCGCTCCAGTTCAGATAGCGCACGGTCACTCAGGCTGTCGGTTTCGCGCTTGGGAAGCGCGTCATCATCACTCGGTGCCACTGCATCTGCATCGGCTGGCACGTTCCCACCGAGCAGCCCTGCCTCGTCAAGCCTTCAATAACTTCTCCTACCGGTTCATCCTCCAACTACTCAACTATGAGCGCTCCATCATTATCCACCACAGCGACCCGCATGGTGAAATAGCACGGACCCGAGACCTGCATGGGTCGATGCATGGCGGACTGCGATGTGTGTGGTGCGAGTGGCGTAAACACTCGAAACTTGCCCATGCACGGAGCACTGCTCGATGTATGTGCCAAGTGTCAGAACCGCATGGGGCTGACCGCTGACGAGCCCGGGGGTGCAGACCTCGGGCGTGAACAGTCCCCGCGTTCCGGCCGAGGCAGGAGGGGACACGCCAAGACGAGTCGCTCGCAACCCGGCACGGATCTCATGGCCAGTTCTGGGGTTGAACTCGCGGATGACTTCGCTGCGCGCATCCGACAGGCCCGAGAACAGAAGGGGTGGGACCAGAAAACCCTGGCCCAGAAGATGAATGAACGCATAAATGAAGTCAAACGAGCTGAATCGGGACAAAGGCCCTCGGATAAAGTGCTGACGAAGTTCGAGCGGTCGTTGGACATCGTTCTGATGGAGACGGTTGACGGCGGGCATGAAAGTCATGTCAAACGATCTACTCCAAGGTCACTCAACCTAGGGGACATTCTCGACGCCGCCAAGCGAGAGAGTGATTGATGGGTCAGGCGAAGATTCGGGGTGATGGTTTGGTGGCGGCGCCGATTCCGCTGCACATCATCCACCTGTCTCAGGATGACCCGCGCAAGTGCACCGCGCGGAAACTCGCCAGCAGGGGATTGGCGAACATCCACGAGAACAATCGCAGGCCACCACGGCGAGGTATCCTGCTTGACCCGCTGGCTGGTGTCATCCTCGGTCCGGACGACCGCGATGTAATCGAAGCAGGCGCCTCCCTGGTCGCCCTTGACTGCTCGTGGAAGCAGATCGTCCAGAGCCTCGCCGACATTGCAGAACGTTCTCCTGCCCTCGTGGGTCGCACACTTCCCGTGGTGTTGGCGGGCAATCCAGTATCCTGGGGAAAGCCGGGCAGGCTGTCGACAGTCGAAGCTCTGGCAGTCTCACTGATCCTGCTCGGTCGTCGTGAGCAGGCAGAGGACATTCTCAGACCATTCTCGTTTGGTGAGCAGTTCCTTACTCTTAATCGGAAACCACTCGAGGCCTACGAAGAGGCGTCTTCCAATGCTGAACTGGTGGAGTTGCAGTGGGACTTCTTCGATGAGCCGCCCGGAAATTGATCCGCGGACTCTAGGTGAATGGTTCTCAATGAACACTGGATCCAGGTGAGATGTCACCGTCAACCGTCACAAGACGCACGTTTCCGTCATCGTCCTCAGCGGCGAGCAGCATACCTTCGCTGAGTATGCCGCGGAGTTTGCGTGGCTCCAGGTTGGCGACGAACACTATCGTCATGTCAGCCATCCCATCTTTGCTATAGAACGGTTTGAGTCCTGCACACAACGTCCTTCCATCCGCACTGCCATCGTCAACATGGATTACATACAGATTGTCCGCATCTGGATGGTCCTCCACCGACTCGATCCTTCCCGTCTTCAATTCCATCTGGGTGAACGTGCTGTAGTCCAACCAGGTCGTTCCTTCTGGTGCTTCGTCCATTTCATCACTTCCATGCTCGTCCTTCATTCCGTCTTTGACCTCTTGAGTCGAGTCGTCATCACT
>CATMIM010000073.1 GCA_950068635.1 uncultured Candidatus Poseidoniales archaeon | reverse complement strand
AGCGTTCGGTATGGGTTCACCATGGCGATCTGTTGGACGGCACCGGAGTGATTGGCGAGAATGCGCACAACGTGCTCTACCTGCGCAACATCGGAGACGCAAACATCACCGGTGATGATAGCCTGAATCAAGTCGAAGGTGTCTCATCCATCATCGACAAGCAGGCGATGGTGAAGGTGATGGACGAGTCGTGGGAGGCCTCAACGAAGTTATTCTCGGTGTTCATCCTCGTCGGTGCACTCATCGCAATCGCTGTGCTGCTCAACACGCTGATGATCAACATCACCGAGCACGACACCGAGTTCGCCACACTGCGCACCCTCGGAGCTTCTTCATCGCGATTGGTCACGATCATGCTGTTCGAACATCTCGTTATCGGCATCATAGGTGGAGTGGTGGGTGCCGTCGCCTCGCTCGTGGCAGCCGAATGGATGGGCGCTGCGTTCAGCAACTGGGCGTTCACGATGAGTTTCCCCATACAATGGGACATCGTACTGTTCACGGCGGTTGGCGTCGTCGTTGCGAGCGTTGCCGTCGTGCCATTGGGACTGTTCCGGGTGCGCCTCATGGACTTGGTCGAGAAGACGAAGGAATTCTCGCACTGAGGGCGATATGTCAAGGAGCCGCCCCGCTGGCCGGCCGTCCATGGTGTGGTGGCAGCTCGCTGTTCGCTGGGTATTGTCGGGTGGATTGGTCGTCGGCGCGAGCGAGGTCGCTCGTCGCTCAGAATTGTTCGGGGCGCTGCTGGTGTCGATACCGCTGGTGTCGATACTGGCGATGATCTGGTTGCACAATGACACCCGCGATACCGAGAAGGTAGCCGACTTCGCCGAAGGTGTGCTGTGGCTCGTGATTCCCTCGCTGGTGCTGTTCATCGCCTTGCCGACGCTGCTGCGCAGGGGAACCGAGTTCTGGCCAGCGATGGGCGTGGCGGTAGGGCTCACCGTGGTGGCCTATCTCATCGGTCTGTGGATCGCCAACAAGGTCGGCAACGTCGCTTGATCGCAGAACGACAGGACCACGGAGACTCTCTCTCCTGCCATGTGCAGGGGTCTGAACCTGCCACCTTCACCGTTTCCAAGGTGGACTCACGCCTGCTCCGGCTCATCGTGAACGCCGCTGAAGAATATCTTCGACTCCTCGAACAGCATCTCTTGACGACGGCGCTTGTTGGTGCGGATGTGAATCACAGCAACCAGGAAGATGACGATGATCATGATCGGGATGAACAGGTCTGCGTTGAGCGCGTGCATGATGTTGATGATGCCCTCGGCGGTGTACGCCCAGGTGATCGAGGCGGCCGCTCCTCCCACGGAACAGGCGAGCAACACACGCGGGAAGGACATGCGGGCGACCAGCCCGAGCATCGCGCCCACCAGCACACCCGAGGCCATGAATGGAATCCAGACGAACAGGATCAGGCCCCAGAATCCCCAGCGGTCGATGCGGTCACGATTCTTGTGGGCCACGTACTCCACCGACGATAGGATATCTGCCGCGAATCGGCTTTGCAGCAGCGTTCCTGCAATTCCCTCCTGCTTGGCGACGAACGCCTGTCCTCCCGTGAGCTTTCCCTTGCCCTCCTCGATGCGACCTGCCGCCGACCTGTCGGCCAGCGTGTGCACGAGGTTGCTGGCTGATACCACCAACTCCCGCTCCCCGATGTCGCCCCCAACCGTGAGCATCAGGTGGTCGTGCACACGCGAGCGCACACTGACGCGTGACTCTTTGAAGCGGAAGAAGGCGAAGCTTGTCTTCGGCTTGTAGATGATGCGCACCAGCACGTGCTGCTCGTCGACACCGACCCAGATTCCCTTGTCGACGAGTTTGTGCAGCACGCAGAAGTCCTTGAGGGCCTTCTTGACCACCCGCTCGACGTTCGCCAAGGTGTTCAGGTCCTCGAAGAAGGAGGAGTAATCCTCGACGAGCGCCGGGCGCTCACTGCTGACTTCCGGGAGTGAGATGTCGGAGCGACCCTCAGTCAAAGAGTCGAGTCCGCCACGAGAATCGCCCTGCGGCTTCGCCTCCAGTTGCAACGGCGTGATCTCGCGGAACTCCTGGAATTCTGCGAGCACCCCCTTGAGCATCTCATCGCGAATCAGGCTCTTCGATCCCTGATGGCCGCCCTTGATCACGGTCGTCAGCGTAGTCTCGTAGGGAACCAGCACGTCGATTGACAGATCCCGTTTGCGGATGGCGAAATCATCCCAATTGATGACGATGTTCAACTTCCGCTCACTTCTCTCCAGCGCACGGCGCACCAGCCGCTTCACCTGGTCATCGGAGAGCATGTCATCGGTTTCACGGTGGTAGAAGCGGTACATCAGCGGATACTGGACGAACAGGAAGAACACGCTCATGGACAACGAGATGAACGCCATCCACCACGCCGGCACTGACGCCGAGCCTCCGGCGAGCATCGCCGTTTCACGCCCACCTGCCCACTCTGCCCCCATGAGCGCCCATGCCCAGACTCCGAGTTGCTGCAGGTTCCAGCAACTGCGGTCTGAATCATCCTCGACGTCGGCCATCTTCTTCAGGTCTGGCTCATCTATTAATCCGGCCTTGGACAGCCACTTATCCAAACCTGCCACCTCTGATTCGACCAGCACCTTGACCGAGACGGGGTCGATCAACTGCTCACTGTTGGACACGTTGTGGATGGTGGTGTTCTCATCGGTGATGTTGTACAGTCGGACAGTGAAGTCGTATTCTCCATCGGCTACGGGGTCGTTAATTGAAGCGAGCGGTATCGCAACATCGATTCCGGATGCGTTGTCCTCGCTGACGCCGAACTGCCATCGCATTCCCACCTCGGTTCCAGAAGGGATGTTGTACGCTCTGACGCGCAGGTTCACGTTCTCATCGATCCAGACCTTCATCCAGGTGTTGTTTGAATTGTCAATGCACTCTGGACCCGGGTCCACGAAGGTGGTGGACAGGTAATGGTCCACGTCAACATCGTCGGCCATGAGCAGACCGGACGAGAGTACGGTCATCGTAATCAGGAACACGGCGCCGTAGACAACTCCGCCGAACAGCACGATGTCCTCGAAGCCGCGGATGAAGCGACGTCCGCCGTCTGAGCGCCGCTTCTTGAGCCGCTCGAGCTCCTTGTCTATGCGATCATGTTTGTGCTCCTCGGTGAATTCCTCGACCGTCACCTTGCCGTCTTGGTCGAGTTCGAAGTGCTCGAGCAACTCCTCGGGCGTGATGAGGCCATCCCCCGACCGGTCGAGGTCGTCAGGGAGGTCTTCGGGACGGTTGTCCGGGTCATCCGCTCCGCTCATCACCCCCTACAGGGGGTGGCTTGCCTCATATCCATTCGTATGCACCACTTGGCGCACAAGGTGCGAATAGCGCAATAATCACTCGATGTCAGTCAGCCGTGAGGCTTAATCAGAAAGTGGGGTCTGACGCGGATGATGACCGCTCGAATCGCCTCTCGCGCTCGGCTGCTCGCGCTGCTGATGGCGCTGATGTTCGCTCCGCTCGCACCGGCGATGATCGGTGTCGAGGAGGCGCCTTCCAGCAGCCTCGAACCAGCGGCGGACCTCAGCGAACTGCTCGACATGGAACAATGGTCCGCAGCCGCCCGCGCCGGCGCCACCTCATGGCTGCACGAGACCGCTGACGATGACGGCAACACCGGACTGTGGACGAGCAGCGCGATCACCGACGACGGCGACATCTGGGTCGCATACTACGGGGCCGCCAATCGGGACCTGAAGGTGGCAGAATGGAACGGCTGGACATGGATCATCGATACAGTGTACTCCTTCGGAGACATCGGCAAGTACACCGAGATCGAGATCGACTCGGCGGGCAACCCGCGAATCGCCTCCTTCGACGTGACGAACCTGGTGCTGCGCATCTCTCGCTACGACGGCAACACATGGAGCACCAGCACGGTGGCACCGGGCGAGGACACCGGCAACAACAACCCCTACGAGGGAAGCGGCAGAATCGGTTTCACGCTCACCCCAGATGACGACGAGTGGTACACCTTCCTCACAGGAACCATCGGCGGTGCCCCAGCGCGCTGCACCTGCAACCTCTCCTTCGCATCCTGGGAACAGTCGACCGACACATGGGGGTATGGCAAGGTGGACGAGGGTGAGTTCGGCCACGCTGACTGGACCTACTACACTGACATCGGACGCTACAGCGACATCGAGATCGGAGCCGATGGGAATCCGCGGGTCGGATACTACGGACGCATCGTGACCGGGGAGGATGTGCTCGGACCACCTCCTACTTTCGCCGCCTGGTATGAGTGGGGGCCGCGCTATGCGAAGTTCAGCGGTGGCAACTGGCAGGTGGAACGCATCGAGGTCAACGCCTCGGGCAGTTACTACACCACGGGATACTGGACCAATCTGGAACTTGATTCCAATGACAATCCGATCGTCGCCTACCAGAATCTGTCCGGATTCGACTCCGTGCGACTGGCGACCGGGGACGGGAACGGCGTTTGGACGACCGAGCTCATCGATAACGGGAGCGCCAATCTGGGTGCATACCTGCGCATGGTGCTGGACAGTGCAGACGAGGTGCATCTCGCCTACCGCGACGAGACCAACGACGATCTGGTGCTGACCCGACCGGAGATCGGTGGCACTTGGTCGAAGATCAAGGTGGCCAGTCTGGGGGATGTCGGAGCATACGCCAGCCTGGCACTCGACTCGGACGACAAGGAGGTGTTCGCGTACTACGACGGCAACGACGAGAACCTGATCATCGCCTCTCCGGCAGCGGATTCTGATGGAGATGGCATCGCGGACGGGGCTGACCGCTGCGCTGGGACACCGCCAGCAGCGACCATCGATGCGACCGGCTGCCATTGGGAACAGGAGTCGCTGACTACTGCAGGTGACAATGCCGCCTACGTCGACGTGGTCATGGGAGCGGATGGTCTGCGACGACTGGTCCACTACCAAGGGCGGGAAGAGGGTGAGGTGAGCTGCGACAACAACCCGGCCAACATCACCTCTGACTGCAATGTAGGCTACATGGTCGAGACCGCTCCCGGCGTATGGGGCGTCGAGGAGACGATCGATTCCGGGGGAGATGTGGGGCGCTACGTGAGCATCGCCATCGCACCCGACGGCAGCGAGCACATCGCCTACATGGCGTACACCGACCAGACTGAGTTCGGCTGGACGAACAATTCGGCGCCGCGCATCGCCAGCAACAGCGGAAGCGGGTGGACGTTCGAGACGCTCAGCGAGACAAGGTCCAACGGCTGGTACACCGACATCGCCATCGATTCAACCGGCAATCGGATGGTCAGTTTCACCAATTCGTCTGGAATCTACAACCAGTTGATGGTCGCACGAGACCAGACGGGAAGCTGGGTCGAGGAATCCGTCACCCCGAACGCCACCTTCGCCAGCGCCGCCTACGTGAACGATGTCGCGCACGTGGCGTACTACAGCAGCAACCCGCAGATGATCCGACTGGCAGTGGACAACGGCAGTGGCTGGGACATCCACAACGTCACCACCGACGGGGTGGTCAACTTCTACCGACTGGACGTCGATGTCACAGACGACGGCAAACTGCTGATTGCCTACCACCGCGGCACGGACCAAGCGAGCGACGACCTGTGTGACGCGCCGCAGGAGTGCACGATTCAGGTCGCCGAGTGGAATGGCAGTGAGTTCACCTACCATCAGGTGGCCAAACTCCCCACGGCCGGGGCGATCCACCTCTCCGTCGACCGCGATGTGAACGGGCGCATTCACGCCGCCTGGTACAACAACGACATGGACGCCCTGCAGATCGCCTCACCCACACGCACGGGCCATGAGACCCTCACCCTGCTGCCAGACGTCACCTCCGGCCTCTACCCGAAACTGCTCGTCGACGAGAACGGCTGGGAGCACATCTGGTACCACACGGTCGCCACTGACTCCGATGAACTGCGCCAGATCGTACGCTACGCCTGGGAAGCGGACCACGACTTCGTCGAGGACGACGATGACGATTGCCCGAACACTCCCTACGGCGCCGAGGACATCGACTGGTACGGCTGTTCGTATGACCAGCGGGACGACGACTGGGATTACATCCCGAATTCGGACGACCTGTGCCCGGACACCCCCCCGAACGAACGGCTGAACGTGAACGGCGGGGCAATCTCGGTCGGGCACCCGTACGGCATGAGCGGCTCGCGTATGGTCGGGCATGCGCTG
>CATMIM010000072.1 GCA_950068635.1 uncultured Candidatus Poseidoniales archaeon | reverse complement strand
CAAGAACGCTGCGCCGACCATAGACGACTTCACGCTGACCGACAACACGGTCGGGTTCGATATCGACGGCGGGATGACGCTGCCGACGATCTACCGCAGCACCCTGCTCTCAGGAGCGAGTCGCGGCTGGACGACCTACGACATGGACATCAGCAATCTGGCGGCCCAGTACAACTACATCCAGTACGGATTCAACACCGTCTACGCGGGCGGCAACGTCCACCCGCTGTACAACTACGCGACCAGCAAGTACTACGGTGTCTACGACCGAGCGCGCATCGCGCTGGACACCGGCAGTGGCCTCACGAACTTCACCGTGAACGCCGCTGGCAAGCAGATGACCGGTTACTACGAGGCTCCGGAAGTGGCTAACGGCGACTACTCGAATCACGGTAACAGGCTGAACCCGAACCACCCGACGCGCAACGACGGCTGGGCGACCTACGACTGCAACAACTACGGCTACCAGTACAACCCCGGCGGTTCCTATCAGTACGGCTACTACTGGTACTTCGTGACACCAGGCTACGGCCCGTACACCACCTCGGGCGCCTACTACGGCGCCAACTCCTACCCGATGGACTTCGGCTTCACGCTGGACATCGTCGATGGGCTGACCGGGAACCAGAACTACTACCCGTACAACTACTGGGGCTACTACTGGCCGAGCTTCTCCTTCGGCAGCCAGTACCAGGGCGGCATCTTCGCGCCTCCTGAGGGCTTCAACGGCATGTGGGGCAACTACAACGTCTGTCTCAACTACGCCTACACCTACCAGACTCCGCCCCCGAACGGCTACAGAGTGTCGTGGCCGATCGTCGACACCAGCAGTCCCACCATCGTCGGCACCCACGCCTACCTCGACATCCTGCACAACGGCGCCGACTACTTCCAGGACCGCTACGAGTTCGTCTTCCGCGGCGGCAACTCCATCCAGGAACTGATGGACGCCCGCTGGGGACGCGAGTTCGGCACGTCGAGCATCACCAACGGCCAGATCGACGGCTCTACCACGGGCATCGAGATCAGCGGCAACAGGGGAGCAGCAGACTTCTCAGGGGTCACCGTCAACGCACCCGCCAACGAAGGTGTTCTCATCAGCGGCAGCGCGTCCATGGATCTGGACGGCGTCACCGTCAACGGTGGCCGCTATGGCCTGCGCATGACGCAGTCGGCCTCAGGGAATGTCGAAGTGACCAACGCGATCTTCGACAGCCAGACGCAGGACGGTCTGGTGCTCTCGAAGGACATGAAACTCGAATTCGGCGGCGCGGTCTCGAACGCTGCGGGCAGTGGTGTCCGCATAGTCTCGGGCAGCACCGGTGAGTGGAATTTCGACGCACTGTCGATGAGCAACAACGACGTCGGTCTCAGGACCGATGGCAGCGGCCAGGTCAATTGCAACGACTGCACATGGTCTGGCAACAACGACGATGTCAGCATCACCGGTTCTGCGAGGGTGATCGCTCTCGACGGCTCCGTCGATGAAGCCAAGATCGACGTGACTGGCTCTGGGATATTCGAACGTGCGCGCAATCTGCAGATCGACCTGTCAGCCGATGGCAACGCCATAGCCGGCACGCCGATCGTGATCCTCGACGCCGACAATCACAAGGCCGACCAAGGGGTGACTGATTCCAGCGGCACGATGATGTCGCGGTTCAACACCTATACCGTGGACAGCGGCGGCACCACCACGATGAACCTCAATGGATACAAAGCGGTGACCGCTGCCAAGGTGGAATACAGCAGCACAGTGGCTGACTTCCGCTGGGCCAGGCATGCCCTGACTCTGACCGATTCCCCGGGCAACCAGGAAACGGTGGCGTTGACCAACACCTTCGACGCCCGCGTCTGCTACAGCTTTGCTTCGGCGACCTACAACGTGCTGCAAGACTGTGTCGGGCTTGCAACGGGAGGATCGCGGGTCAAGTCCAACGGCCAGGGTGGATCGATAACCGAGTACGGCTACTTCAACGCGCTCCCGGCGAACATGCAGAACAAGAACATCCTGCTCGACTCGCCATGGACGTACCTCAGCACCGCGGACACCTCGTTCAACGGATCCACGATATTCACGACAGGATTCTACGCGAACAGTTGGGCCGACATGTATGCAGGCTACCCGCAGGGTGCCGACGCCTACTTCGACGATGTCCAATGGACGGCCGTCGGCGCCATGGGCACGGAGTTGTTCAACATCGGTTACTACGGTGGTTACAACTACGGCAACTTCTACGTCAACAACAGCGTGTTGATCAACGTCGGTTCGATCGGCAGCGGAGCGAGTTACTACGTGGAGGAACCGGTGATCAGGGTGACCAATTCGACCCTGATCCACTACTGGGCGCATGAGGACCCGCCAGGTGTCTACCAGGAGGAGATATGCATCTCCAGCGCTGGCAACTACATCGGCGATGACGGCATCTCGAACTACCTCGTTGACAACAACGACATGTGGGGATGCACGGTTGGACTCATGGTCTACTCGAACTACTACGCCTACGCCCCCGCTTACGGTGGCAACGGCACGGACGGCGCCGTGTGGACGAACAACAACCTTGAGGACAGTACCTACCTCGCCTTCTGGTTGTATCTCAACGCCAACTGCGAGGACCACACGATCGACAACAACGTCGTCTCCGGGAGCCTGCGTCTGCAGTACGGGGCCTACACTCAGGACCAGACGTGTCCAAGCCTTGACATCACCAACAACGACATCTCGGCTGACAACCCGATCTACCTGCGCGGCCAAGGCGCTGGCGTGGGCACCGAGTACAACATCGACGGCAACACGATCCGCGGCATCAAGAGTGCAGCCAACGCAGGCATCTACCTGCGCAACGGCTGGGGCAGCGTCAGCGGCAACACCCTGCTCGACGCCGACGGCGGCATCAACGTCTACGGCGTTCTGTCCGGCCGCGATATCGCCATCGACGGCAACACCATCTCAGCCACCGGTGGGCGTCTCAATCCGACCGCACTCGGCATCGTGCTCGAGAACTGCGGTCTGCGCACCATATACATGAATGGCAACGATGTGACAACGACCGCCAACGCGCTCGTCTCCGAAGGATGCAACATCGTGGACACTGGCAGCAGCTTCACCGCCACCGGCGGGTCGGCTGCAGGCGTGTCCACGGTCGACATCATGGCGGATTACTTCAGTCCGCAGACCGTGACCATCAGCACCGGTGATACGATCCGATGGCGAGCGGTGCAGTACTACTCCGGAACACCATACATCCACACGACCACCTCTGACACTGGCCTATGGGACAGTGGCGACATGAACCTGGGTAGCACCTTCGTCTACACCTTCTCGACTGCGGGCACCTACGACTACCACTGCAACAACCACGCCCAGATGACCGGGACGATCACCGTGGTCAACTCGACCGGATCCGCCACCAACCTGCGCACGACCGGTGTCGATGCGCTGGACGGCAACGAGAAGTTCACCTTCAACGGGACGGCGATCAGCGGCTTCGCAAACGGCGTCAACATGGATGGAGGATACCTGACGATGATGGGCAACGCGATCATCAGCGCCGACTTCGTCGGCGTTGATGCAGTCAACACGAACGTCGTGGTTGACGGTGCCACCATCAATGTGAACAGTGCCTACGGCGTCGGCCTGAGCTCGCTGAGCTCGACCACTCGTCACACGCTGGACATAACTGACCTGAGCACCTCGGGTGCGATTGGATTGCTTACCACCGGCCACGGAGACTTCCGCTGGAACGGCGGCACGAGCACCTCCAGCACGACGCTGAAGACCATCTACGGAGCGCAAGGCTCGATCGAGAACATGAGCTGGGACGACACCACGACCCAGATCGACGCGGGCGCGTACAGCGTAGTCACCAGCGTGGGCAACACGCTGACCTCGTCGAAGCTGGCGATGACCTCCACGTCGCTGATCCATGAGGGCAACCTGCTCGACCTGACAGTGACGCACATGGGTAATCCGGCCACCAACGTCGGAGTGATGGTCAAGTCGCAGGCGCAAGGGACCTTCACTGACTTCTCGCGATCCGAGTACACCAGCCCGTCGATGCGTGGCAACACCATCACCATCGATGGATCGCTGGCCGACTGGGAAGGCGCATACACCGAGAACACCGCAGACGATGCGATGCCCGGTGTGCTGGCCTTCACCCAGACTGCTTCGATGAGCATCACATGGGACGTCGATAACCTCTACCTGAATCTCAGGGGCGCGACATTCACCCTGCTCGACGGGATGATCTACCTCGACACACGACCGGGAGGAAGCACGACTTCTGACAGCAGTTGGATGTGGTCTCCGACCCAGTCACAACCAGCGCTCGGGACGCACACGCTGCCGTTCCTGGCGGACTACCTGCTGTTCGCTGAGGACACAGGCGACTGGGGTATCAAGCAACTGACGACCGGCAATCAATGGACTGACATCACCACCTTGTCCCAGTGCCAAGGCGTCCGGTTCTACGTCGGCTGGGGAATCCCCGGCCTGACGGCGTTCAACGCGGACAGCGAGTTCTCAATCCCATGGACCTGCCTCGGCAGCCCGCAGGGAATGATCCGCTGGCTCGCTCTGCTGCATGCGGACCCGATCTACACGACCGCACCCGGACTGCTGGTGGGTATCTTCCCACTACAGCAGGTCAACCTGACCTGCCACTGCGCGCAGTCCTTCTACGACTATGGCACGCTGAACACCGACGCCAACAACGGCGATCTGCCAGACGGCCAGCTCGATGACTTCCTGCTGATTCGTCGCACATGGTTCAACTTCGGTGGCACCATAATGTCGACACCCGACCGCAGCTATCAGGTGATGGCGAAGGTGAAGGACGCCGAGCGCGTCTACTGGGACTGGGGCAACTACTACGGCCTCCAGATGACCCAGAATCAGGCGATCTCGATCGACATCCTGCGCGCCAAGCCGATCATCCAGAACCTCGACGACGTCGAATACGATGAGGACACGGGAGCACACACGATCTCGCTGACCGACAAGGCGCATGACTATCAGGAAGCCTCGTCGGCGCTGACGTGGACCGTGCAGAACGACCCGAGCACTCCGAGTAACCAGTCAGCAGCGTTCACCTACGCGTTGATTGGACAGGATC
This sequence comes from uncultured Candidatus Poseidoniales archaeon, assembly GCA_950068635.1. GTDB lineage: Archaea > Thermoplasmatota > Poseidoniia > Poseidoniales > Thalassarchaeaceae > JAKUTA01. Next base: position 1,131 of record CATMIM010000072.1, on the reverse strand, counting down.
TGGTCATCACGACCAACTCGGAACTGTTCGGCAACCTGCGTCTGCTGCTGACCGTCGAGGACGGCCACGGTCTATCGCGGACACAGTCGATTCTGGTGAGCATCCAGAACGTCAACGACAAGCCGACCATCTGGAATCACGACCGCACTGACGGCGTGCCGGTCTTCTTCGAGGACACGGTGAACAACGTCATCAACGTCTACGACGAGCCTCAGCGACGTGACCCCAATACGGGCATCGAACTCACGTGGGACGTGATTCGCAAGAACCTCGGCAGCTCGAACGGCGACCAGTTCGTCAAGGACGACGCCTGGGAGCAGGACGCTTCGAAGCAGAACAACAGCGAGACTGCGCCGCAGAGGTTCACCTGGTCGGCAGTGACCGACCCGGTCGACTGTGTGCCGTTCACTGTGAACGTCTACTCGAACACCCTCGAGATTGACCTGAACGAGGCCAACGAGAATGGTGGCACGTGCGACATCGTGCTCGACCTGACAGACGGTGCCAGCGTCAACGCCGACGCAGCCACGGTCAGCGTACCGTTCACCGTCAACCCGGTGAACGACGCTCCGGTCATCCTTGAGTGGAGCGCCCCGCTGGGCCGTACGGTCATGGTGGCCAACGGCAGCAGCATGACCAGCACCACATCCACGGCAAGCGCGTGGTACTGGATGGTCATGGAGGACGATGAGAACAGGGACAACCTGACGATCGGCCTCGGTCCGATGATGTCTGACAACGACCACACCATCGCCCAGTTGACCTGGGGTGTAGAGAAGGCGACCACGTGCAACTACGAGCACTACTTCAGCCTGAGCATCGACAACAGCGCAGACACGCTGACGATCGACCTCATCGATGATGCGACGACCGACGCTGACAGCAGCCAGTGGGACATGCTACAGGACGCCGACGGCGACGGCATCTCGGACAACGGCATCCATCAGAAGATGCCCACGAGCGGTGTCTACTGCATCATCAAGCTGTGGATGAACGACACGGCGTTCCCCGCCGCGTCGATGACACAGAAATAGGAGGTGCTCGGGTTTGGCGCGCCGGAGTGGCGTAGCTCGCCCGCGGGCAAGATCTCCGGCGAGCGATCCATCTGCACCAACGCCCGGCGCCGATCGG
>CATMIM010000071.1 GCA_950068635.1 uncultured Candidatus Poseidoniales archaeon | reverse complement strand
CGTTGAGATGCAGCGTGTCGGCAGTCTCGTCGATGAACACGGAGTTCGGGAACACGACCTCTTCAAGGATTGCTGAATCGAATGATGCGACCCTGTAGAGCCGGAGAGAATCACGTGGCAGTTCGACCGGAAGAATCTGGCTGATATCGAAGGTCACGTCGACGTACTGAATGCCAAGATCGGTGGTGTCGTTATCCACAGGGTTCAACCCTATGTCGAAGGTGCGCAGTGGTCTGATTCCATCCGACACCATCTGCGAATACAGCATCCCTTCGGGTGGATAGTCCGGGTCAGGGAAGGTGTATTCCGCTTCCTCCATGAGAACCACCTCTCCACCCACGATCCAAGGGTCGGTGACGAGCGATATACGATTGAGGATGCGCACCATCTGGGACGCGTACTGGGTGCGATTCAGCGCATCCCGAGTATGCAGGGTGAGCAGCCAATCCCCCATGGGAAGCGAAGTGGTCGTGACCTGTCCATAGCCGATCACCTCCTCGTAGTTGAGTTTCCACGTGAAGTTCACCGGGTTGGCCGACAACGTGGAGACCTGTCCGATCAACTGGAAACTCTGTCCGCTGTCGAACTGTGCTCCAGGGAGGGGCTCGCTGATGGTCGGATTGGCGTCGACCAAGCGACCGGCGGCCGAGGTCTGGAACCAGTTGTCGGAAGGGTTGATGTCCATGATCAATGATGAAGAAAAATCTGCTCTCAGGAGCAGATTTGCAGGCATGGGGACGGTGAGATTGTACTTGCAGAAGGCAGTCTCTCCAGGCAACATGTAGACGTTGCACGGCGTCGGCCCCTCCTCCAACACGCCGGTGAAGAGGTTGATCACGCTCAGGAAAACGGTGGTGTTCACAGGGACATGGCCGATGTTGCCTACATCGACGCGTACCGAATCCTCACCGTACGGGTAGACCGTCATGTTCTCGAACACGTCCCCAGGCCCCCTCGCCGGCCGAATGGTCTCGACCCACACGTCCAAACTGTCGTTCACGCTGAGATACAGCGACGCCATGTCGTTCCAGTCATTCATGTCTCCTGCAGAATTCAGCAATCCTACCTCGAGCTCAAAGTCACCAGGGTATGGGGCAACGAAGTCCGGGAGGTCGACGATGTAGTGTTGTGAAGTGGCGACTGGAGGTGTGATCACGGTGCTGTTGTTCGCCACCTCGACGCCGATGTCGTTGTAGAGCATCCAGCCAAAGGTGGCGGTCGTATTGACCGCCCATGAACGGCGGTAGAAGTCGACGGAGAGTGGGTAGGCGATGTTGCTGTTCATCACCGTCGTGTTGTCGAAGATCACCGAGTTCACTGATATGTCTCTCAGCGGAGATTCGACATCGAAAGTGTAGGCGAACCGGTCGTTGCTGACGTTAGTGTCAGCATCAGTGAACATGAACACGATCGTGTGCAATCCAGTACCCCACGGCTGGAATAGCGTGTTCGTGAAAGACACGGCCTGCTCCTGCCATCCGGGAACCGCGCTGCTACTCCCGAACCCGTCATCCGAGCCCATCGGACAGGCAGGTGGGCTGGTCCAGTTGCCGCTGCATATCTCCCAGCGAATGTCCCGGGGAGCGTGGGTGCTGCCGAGTTCGTTGCGTACCTTGACCTCAGGGCGGATGAACGAGGTGTCCATGTCATAGGTGGCGTCAGGGCGCGGCTCCAGCCCCTCGATGATCGCCAGATCACCGTTCACGCTGGCAGCGGCGGTGGGGACGAACAGCAGCACGCTGGGTCCGAACAGCAGCAGCACGAGCAGCAACGGAGAGATGCTGAGGCGCGCGCTCGCGACAGCCTGACGGCCTCCCATCATGCCCTCAACCAGCCGCTGCGAGTCGTAAATAGCAAACGGTTAACGGAGCCCGCCTCGCTATGCTCGGCACATAAATGGGGTGAACGGACACCGTTTGCTTGTCTGGGAAGCAATCCGCAGGCCATCGATGCACTCTGCTGAACTAGAGGGTGTTCTCCTGGAATGCACCTTCAGTCCCCCAATGGGTTGATGTTGTACCGAGGGATGGGAACCAACGTGCACAGCAGACGGGACTCGCGAACGTCGATGCAGGACGAAGAGGGATTGACGGCTGTCATCGAGTTCTTGTCAGCCTTCGTCCTCTTCCTGATCGTCCTGACCGCATTCCTCAGCCTCGCAGGGCTACAGATGGGAAGCAACCTCCCGCAAACCGATCGCATCGATGAATATTCAATCCAGGGCCTGCAGATCCTGACGGGCGAATCAGGTTGGTTCGTCCCCCACGACGAGTTCGACGTCCGCGATCTCGCGAACTCGACGAGGGATTGGCATACGTTCAACGCCAGTGTGCTGATCACCGGCGACCTGCGACCGGGATTGGCAGGGGCGAGTGGTGAGCTCGATCAAGTGCGCGTGAACGGATTGAACAACATCACTGAGGATCAGTTCGTGCGTGGATTGGGACTCCCTGACTGGGCGAGCGTCAATCTCACCCTGACCGTGGTCGAGAGCAGCAACTCCTCACGCGTCGGAACGCAGTTGTTCCAAGATGGAGCCAATCGGAGGGCGGGCGATTTCAGCGCCACCTCCAGCCGCCTCCTCCTGCTCGGGGACGAGATCGTACAGGTGACGCTGGAGGTACACGATGCGGGGCGCACCTCGTCTCACCTTAGGGTGACCGAGTTCATGGCTGACCCTGCGTCGGGAACAGAGTGGGTGGAAGTGGAGAATCCTGACGGTTTCGCGGTGAACATGTCCGGATGGAGTCTCAGGCGCGACTCGGACAATGGGGTCTCATCGCTGATCGGTGATGGTGCGCTCGGAGGGGGCGACGTCATGCTCTGCTCCGGCAGACCTTCGCTACAGCCGAATCTGGGGGCCGATCTCGTGTTCGATCTGGGCGCCAGCGGCGTACTCGGCCGTGGTGCCATCGATGGGCTGGAATTCAGTCAGGATGGTATCAAACTGACCTGGACGATGCCGGGCAGTCTGTACACGGTCACGGTGCAGCACATCCAGTGGGATCCATCCTGGGACATCGACGAGGATGAATCCTACACCTGGGCCGGCGGAGACTGGTCACAAGCGGCCAACTGGACAGTGACCATCGACGGCACACCCGGTTCGCATTGACACCCGCAGGGGCATAGAAGCCCCATGGGGGCTTCCGACGGCATCGAGTTATTAGGGAAGCCGCGCGGTCCCGGCTCAGATACGATGCTAGGAACACCACAATACAAGCGAGACAGATGCGTGACTGGAGTGCACGGACTCGATGAGATCCTGCGAGGGGGCATCCCCTACGGCTCGACCCTGCTGGTGGGGGGAACCTGTGGTTCGGGCAAGACCACTCTGGCCATGGAGTTCGTCGTCAACGGCGCGGCGATGGGGGAGGCGACCGCCTACTTCGCAGCCACGGAACCGAGCGTGAAACTTCTCGAGAATGTCCGCCAGTTCTCCTTCTTCGACATGGACATGGTCGACAAGGGACTGCTCAACGTGTTCGACATGGACGTCACCTACTCTTGGCTCGGACTCACGAAAGCGACCTTCACGATGGATGACGTGAATGCGCTGGTGAAAGCGATCACGGACATCGTCAACACCATCGGCGTGACACGTCTCGTCATCGATTCGGTCACCACCCTGTGCTACAAGATCCCCAACGACCAGCTCATCCGCGACTTCCTGTTCACTCTGGGCAAGACCCTCGCCACCCAGGGCTGCACGACGATGCTCATCGCCGAGATCACCTCGGTGGGCATGTCGCATGGAGGAGGAAGGTCGCTCTGGTCGTCGTTCGGTGTCGAGGAGGCGATCCTCGATGGCATCATGGTGCTCGGGGACATCGATCGGAGGGGGCACCTGCTGCGCTATCTGCAGGTGATCAAGATGCGCGGCACCGACCATTCGCGCGCCAAGTACGCGCTCGAACTGACTCCGAACGGCGTCATGCTGACCCCGATGCTGAAGTGGGGGGTTGACGTCTGATAGAGCTGGACCAGCGTATCGCTGAGCAGTTGACCGAGGTCACGCTCAACTCTTCTGTGCAGGTGCGCTGTGGAGCCAGCAATGCGTTCCTGGTGACCGCCTCATTGATCGAGCCGTTGATCACCGAGTTCGAGATGCAAGGAGTCTACATCTCCGCCAGTCGTGGGGCGTTGGAACTGATCAACACGCTCAACGAGATCGGGGTCGCCACTGAGAACGTCCGCTTCATCGACTGTGTGTCCAGCGCGCTTCTGGGAGGTACGGAGAGCACGTTCCCGAACATCTCGTTCATCGACAGCCCGATCATGCTCGAGAGCATCCTGCTGCGCACGCTCTACCACCTGAACACGATTCCGGGCGACTCGAAGTTCGTCATCCTTGATTCGGTGAACGCACTGGCGATCTACAACGAGGACCGCATGCTGGCGGAGTACCTGCACACGCTGATCAACACCTTCCGGGCGCGCGATGTGCTCTCAGTGATCATGAACGTCCCCGACCAGACCCCGCCGGGCGTGCTGGCCAACCTCGACCTCTACTGCACTGACCTGATCGACCGCGGCCAGGTGGTCATCTCCTGAGGTGAATGAATGAGGATCGAAACCCGGTTCCGTGCAGAAGGAGGTGTCTGTTGATGGCACGAAAGATTGAGTTCGATGCTGAGGACGTCGAGTTCTTCGGTGATGTGGGCAGCATCGGCTCGCCCAAGCTGGACAATATGATGCGCGGCGGCATACCTCGAGGGTTCACCATCCTGTGTGTCGGGGAGCCCGGGGCTGGGATGGACCTGTTCTGCAAGCAATTCTCCTCGGTCGCCGAGGACCCTGAGAACACCGTCCTCATCTCCACAGGTGAGAGCCAGCATGAGATCCTCCAGTTGTTTCGGCGCTACTCCTGGCCGCTCGACCTCCGGGTGCGCACCATCGGTGAGGAGTTCAACCGCAACGTTCTGGAACGTGACCTGAAGGCGAGCAAGTTTCGCCTGGAGGGATTCAGCATGGCGGACATCCAGAAGTTGGCGCAGACCAGATTCGTTGAGGTGGATGACACGGACTACCTCATCGAGATGGTGAGCCAGGTGACCAACCTCGGGCCCTACTTCCGCTGTGTGGTGGACAACCTCGACTTCTTCTTCCAACGCCACGACGATGCGCGGGTGGTATCGATGATACGCGTGATGCAGGCGCACACACAGTTGAACCGCGGGCTGTTGATGCTGTCGATCTCGTCTGACACGGTCAACAAGAGCCTCGAGCGGGAGATGGTGCTCATCGCGGACATCGTGTTCGATTTCGAGGTCAAGATGATCGGCACCGAGTTCGAGACGCGCATGGTGATTCGCAAGTTCCGCAACGCGCCGGAGAACCTCTCGGTGATGTCCTACCGCGTGACCGAGGAAGAAGGCATCACGCCAGAGACCGTCGAGCGCATCATCTGACCCGCGACACGAACGGCGTCATATCTCTGCAAGCGTTGGGTTGAAGGGCGAGCGGCTGCAAGCAGTGGTTGATGGAGCAGGCGCGGCGCGAGCAGGCCGAGTTCGCGGTATCCCCGGTCATCGCGACGATTCTGCTGCTGGCGATCACCGTCATGCTCGCAGGTGGAGTCTACATGATGATGTCCAACACCGTCAGGGCACCCGACAAGGGGCTGCCTCAGGCGAATGCCAATGTGCGAGCCTTGGACAACGGGTATCAGGTGGTGACGATCACCGATATGTCGCAGCAGGTCGAGACCTTCCGCATCAAGTTCCAGGTGGTTCCCCCGCTGAGCTCCAATGGCACGCTGATCTCCGGGCACACCTCCGACTCGAATGTCTACGGAGTATCCGGGGCGAATGTCTCCTTCCACGACAGGGATGCCGGCTTCACAGTCAATCGCGGCGACTACTTCATCATCAACGCCGCCGCGGTCGGCAGCGACGAGGGCGGCTGGGTGTTCCGCATGCTGTATGATGGCGGGGGCGGCCTCAGCAGCGGCGAGATCATGTCGGTCACGCTCCCGGCTACCAACTGAGTCCGCCCCGAACCTCTTGAGGGCGAGGCCTCACGTCGGCTGTGGGGGAGCCGATGGCGGATCTCGAATCTTACCGGGCGCGCGGAGGGCGCTGGGACCCTGGTCTCGACCCGAAGATGACCCGCATTGAACCGGTCTCCCGCGCTGGTCCAATCGTCTGGGAACTCGCTCCCTCGAAGAGTCACATGCTGCGCTGGCTGCTGCTGGCTGCCCAGGGTGAGAAGCAGGTCACGCTGCGCTTCAACGGAACTCCGGGCGAGGACATCGAGAGCATGGCGCGCTGTCTCTGCCAACTCGGGGCGCGCATCGAGCGCGGGGAGGGAGCGTGGG
>CATMIM010000070.1 GCA_950068635.1 uncultured Candidatus Poseidoniales archaeon | reverse complement strand
GGGACGGTGTGAACGACAAAGAAACGGTCGGATTCCCCAATCGGGCTGTGATCATCGTAGGAGTGGTGGACACCGGGTTCCACGCCAGCGAGATCCCCGACGCCTGCAAGACAGGGGGCCAGCGTGAGGTCGAGGCGTACACGGACATCGTCGTCTACACCGAATGCTGGATCGAGCAGATAGCTGGTGAGAACAGGTGGAACGAACAGTTCAGCGACTGCCTGGACAGGGCGGACGACAACACAACAGCCTGTCTCGGCATCGAGATGACGCTCACCGGACCTGTGCCGATCACCAACTCGGTGACCAAGTACTCGTTCGTTCTCTTCTGGCAGATCTTTCCCGCCGCAGTGGCCGCGGTGGCGCTGGGTCTGTTCCTGTTCCATTCAGACATCATCCAGACGGGTCGGATCCGTCCGGTGCAGGGTGTGAAGGTGGTCATCATCGCTGGACTGCCGACCCTCTGCTCCGTATGGTGGACGCTCGGCATCATCGGTTTCCTCGATTATGAGGTGACGATGACCGTGATCATCGTAGGGCCCATCCTGCTCGCACTGGGTGTTTCGTACGGTCTGCACATCACCAATCGCTACGCAGAGGAGGAAGGCACTCCGGAGGAGAAGATGGCGGTCGCTCTGCAATCGACCGGCAAGGCGGTGATGCTCTCGGCTGTCACGACCATCATCGGCTTCATCTCGCTGGTCGGCACACCGATGAGACCGATCCAGACAGTGGGCATCTCTCTCGCCGGGGGCATCGTCGTGGTCTACTTCCTGACGATGGTGATGGTACCCAACCTCACGATGCTGCTCGATCTCAAGAAACCGAGCCACCCACCTCCCAAGGCGTTCGAGCACATCGTGGCTATCCCGATCAAATGGAACAAGATGGTCGTCCTGCTGTTCGCCGTGCTGCTGCTCGTCTCAGCGACCTGGGCACGTTCTCAGGTCGAGGAGAACATCGACCTGCTCGAGATGGCCCCAGAAGGCCAGCCACCGATCATCAAGATGAAGCAGTACAGCAAGGAGTTCGAAGCCGGCCAGATCGGCATGCTGCTCATCGAGGGTAACATCAGCGGCGACACACAGGATACCGATGTGCACAACGACGACCCGTTCGAGAAATTGAAGGGGATCGAGCAACTGGAGAACAACACCGACCGTGTTGGGCAGACGACCGCCGTGAGCGTTGTCTTCCTGATGAAATCAGTCGGCGTGTCAGTGAACGTGACCGGTACGACGATCCTGCCTTTCTGCGACGTGATGCCGGACAGCCCCGCAAAGGAGGTGTGTGAGGTGATCTTCGACCGCGAGGAGGAGCAGAACGCGACCTTCTGGAGAGTGCTCACGACCTTCGACACAGACGACCCGGCCAACCGTGAGGTACAGATCTTCCTGCTCGACGTGTTCTACGCCAGCCTCACCAACGAGACCCGGCAGTTGTTCATCTCCGCGGATTTCCAACGCAGTCTCATCTACGTCGATATGCCGTTCATGAACGTCAAGGAAACCGCGGTGGCCGTCAACGAGGTGAACATCCATTCGCAGGGCAACTACGATGGGGGCATCAAGTCGACCAAACTGATCGGTGTGGCCGCGGTCACCATCGCCGTCAACGAGTTGATCGTCGCTTCTCAATGGTCCTCGCTCGGGTTCGCGATCCTCGCTACACTGCTCACCCTCGGGTTCGTCTTCCGCGACCCCCGGTTCGCCATCCTGACCACCATACCGGTCATCTTCACCGTGGGAATGCAATGGATGGTGATGGTCTGGCAGGACGTGACGCTGTCACTGGTTACCGTCATGATCGGGTCGATCCTCGTCGGAGTGGGCATCGACTTCAGCATCCATATCGCCAATCGCGTGCGCGAGCTCGGGGGCTCTCTCGAAGCGATCCACGTCTCCTGTACCAGCACCGGAATGTCGCTGGTGGAGGCGGTGGTGGTGACCTGTCTCGGGTTGTTCACCGCTTACTTCATCCCGATTCCCGCACTCAAGCCGTTCATCACGGTCATCATCATCCTGCTGCTGGTGGCGGCCGCCTCAGCATTGCTGCTGTTACCAGCGATCTTCGCGACGATGGTGAAGAGCGGCGTCGGGCTTTCCGGGGGAGCCTCGGCGCTGATGCGCAGCGCTCGGCTCGAGGAGGCTGTGACGGCGGACCCACTCGACATGGTGCCCGAGGCGACCGTGCGCGGCTGGAACGACCCCGACGCCTGGTAGACGCAAGTGCCATACCACTCCGGCATGTGGAACGTGTCGATGGGCAGAAGTCACTGGCTGATGAAGAGCGAGCCCGATGCCTACTCGTGGGAGCAACTTCTCGCCGACGGTTCGACCCATTGGGATGGTGTGCGAAACTATCAGGCTCGCAACCTCATGCGCGACGACATGAAGGTGGGGGATCTCGTGCTCTTCTACCACTCCAACTGCAAACCACCACACGTCGCAGGTGTGGCGCAGGTGTCTAAGGAAGGATATCCTGACTTCTCTGCATGGGATGAAGATTCAAATTATTTCGACCTCAAGACGAACCCTGACGACCCCACTTGGATGATGGTTGACATCGAGCCGGTGGTCACGCTCTCCACGGCGGTTGAACTGCCTGAAATGCGCGCCAATCCCACCCTCGAGGGGATGGCTCTGCTGCAGCGGTTCCAACGTCTGTCGGTGCAGCCTGTCGGAAAGGAGCACTTCGCTGAGGTATGTCGCATGGGTGGACTCGATGCGGCGACAATCTGACAACCTGTGAGTGGATGCGGGACCAGAGGTGAGTAGGGTGGTAGAACGGATTCCGGTCTCCCCGCGGGCAGCGTGCATCGAATACGCCATCCGCGATGTGGTGGTTCCTGCGACCGCTCTAGAGCGACAGGGCCATGAGATCCTGAAGCTGAATATCGGCGATCCGCTCGCCTACCCTGGGCTGCCCACTCCGATGCACATGGTGGAAGCGTTCCAGCAGGCACTCGTGGACCAGCGCAACGGCTACTCTCCCTCCTACGGCCTTGATGAGACACGTGAGGCGATCGCCGCCGACGAGACCCGCAAGGGATGGAACTGCACACGCGACGACGTTTACGTGACCACAGGGGTGTCCGAGGCGCTGCAGATCATCTTCGCATCGTTCCTGAACGATGGCGAGAAGCTGCTCACCCCCGGGCCGCACTACCCACCGTACATGGCCTACCCGCAACTTTTCGGTGGCCAGACCATCGAGTACCGCCTGCGCCAGGACTCCGACTGGAGCATCGACTTCGACGATGTCGAGGCGAAGATGGACGACTCGGTCAGGCTGCTGGTGCTCATCAATCCGAACAACCCGACCGGGAACGTCGCTGGACCCGAGGAGATCGACCGGTTGCTGGAAATCGCCGGCCGCTGGCCGCTATGCACGATTGTGGCCGACGAGATCTACGACGGTCTCGACTTCACTGGGAGGCAAGTCTCCTGCGCGTCGAGATCGAATGGCGTCCCGGTCATCACCCTCAATGGCGTGTCGAAGAACTACTACGCGCCGGGATGGCGTGTCGGCTACATGGCATGGCACGACCCAGATGGACGGATGGTCGATGTGCGCGATGGAGCCGAGCGGTTGCTGCGCAGCCGTCTGTGCGCCTCGACCCCCGCACAACTCGGATACCTCGCGGGGCTGACCTCGGACAATGGCTGGATGGACGGCTATCGTGAGGGGTTGCTCCGCCGGCGAGACCTGTGCGTCGAGCGCATCAGTGGAATCGAGGGGATCGAGGTGGAGGCTCCTGGAGGATCGTTCTACATGTTCGTGAGACTGACCGATCCCCACTGGGCGGCAGATGACAAGAAGTTCGTGCTCGACCTGCTGCACGAAGAGCATGTTCTGTTGGTGCACGGCTCTGGATTCTCACCGGAGTACGGCAGCGGACACTTCCGGCTGGTGTTCCTTCCTGACACCGATGTGCTCAACGAGGCGTTCGACCGCATCGACCGCTTCCTGCAGCACCACCGCGGATGAGGGTTCCCCTCGCACGCGAGGGTGCGGCGAGCAGGTGTGCACGTCGCCGTCGGCGACGTATGCAGCCGAAATGGATTAGTGAGGGAGTTGTCGAGATGACAGTGGAGAGGGAGCCATGCGAACTGGGCGAGTCGGCAGGAAAAGCGCCGTGTGCGTCCTGTTCGGGATCCTGCTCGTCCCAGTCGTCGGGGCGGAGGCGACCATCGTCAGCGCCGACGTGTTCGACCCGGTACTGCTGCTCCCGCTGCTCATCGCCGTGGTCAGCGCGCTCGCTCTCTGGAGATTGCTGCTGCCGCTGTCACTCTCCAATCTGCAGGTCGCCTTCGAGGTCGACGACGACCTCTACGAGGTGCACCGCCTGACCAGGAGCAGGGAGGATGTGTTCGACCTGCTCCGCGCCCCCGGAGTCAGCGTGGGGACGATCGCCTACCTGCTGTCGATGGCGGGCATCATGCTCATCGTCGCCGAACTGCTGTTAGGCCCGGGAACGTTCTACGAGCCGGTCATCTACATGATGGCGCTGCTGGTCGGATTCCCGATCATTATCTCTCCATTCGTCACACTCTACGCCCAACTCGGGCGGGGCAAGAGCGAACGGGTACGAGAGCGTTTGGCCGTGCGCATGTACGGCGGCATCACCACCATCCTCGTGGTGGTCCTGCTGACTGCGATGGTGTTGTTCATCGGCTGGGCCCAGTCAGGAAAGGGGACCGATGAGCCGACATTCGTCCGCTGGGTTGGTTATGCGCTGCTCACATTCATGGCCCCCACCATCTTTGCTTACGGCCGTATCATGGGGGCGTCCTGGAACACGCTGCTGCTCAACAAGTGGCGCACGGTTCGGGGACAGCTCACACCGATGGATCCTGACCCTCCTGGGTTCACCAAGCGAATGGTATCGATGATCATCGTCATCTTCCTGGCGACCATGCCCTTCGTCGCCATCAACGGCATCATTACACTCGCCTACGTCCAACTTGAACAGCCGGCGCACACCAACGAACTGCTCGACCTCGGGGGAATCATCGGGTGGGAGATCTTCCAGATCGTGGAGGACAACCCCGTATTGCAGAAACTCATCTCGCTGAAGATGCTCAGGATAACCCTCGCCTCCTACCTGATGCTGAACGTCGCCATCGTCGGACTCGCATTCATCTTCGAACTGACTCGCAACCTCTTCCTCGGAGGACAGACCTTCGGGGGAATCGGTGGCGTGACCATCGCACAACCGCGGGAGATCCGCTCTGAGAGGGCTGTGCAGGGAAGGGTGCTCTACTTCGGGCTGGCTGGTTTCAGCGGCTACACCGTGCTGCTGTTGATCATGCAGGCATACAAGGAGTTCAACCACCTGATGCCATATGGTGAATCCACCCCCTTCCTCTCCGAAGAGTTGTTGCTCGCCGAGACATGGCAGTTCATCGCTGCCGGTCAAGCCGTGTTCATGCTCACCTGGTTGATGAGTCTCTCTCGCTTCGGAAGGTTACGCCAACTGCGCTTCGACCTCTCGCCTGACGAGCGCCGTGAGGGGGCGATCATGTCCGGCGGTGGCGACTGGATGCGCCAGCACATCTCCAGCGCTGCGTACAACGACAACGTCGCGGCACTGCGCCGGTTCAGGGAGGAGAGGCATGAGGGGGACCAGTCGATGGTACGGCTTGAGAAAAGTCGCGCCCGGATGCTCGAATGCGGATTGCGCGGTCTGTGGCCCGAGGCGATCGACACAGCCCGCAAGGTGCTCGCCCAACAGGGAGGGGACGATGATGAGGCGAGGATGGTGATCGCCGCCGGCCAGATCGCCTGTCGCAGGCTCGACGCCGCTCGCGAGGCCATCAGAGGCATGGAACAGCCCGACGGATACGACGAGCCGGAGTTGCTGTCGTTCATCGCCGAGTGGCTCGATCCGTGGAACGGCACGGTTGGCGTGGACGACCTGTATGACTGGGAGAACGTCAGTTGCCTGGACTTGCTGTCAGACATGCAACGAAGGCTGCGCTCGTGGGACCCGGTGACGCGGATCGACAACAGCCATTCAGACAACATCGCGCTGCATGGGATGTTGAGTTCAGTCGCACAGTTGCGTTCGCAGCGGCGCGGCGAGGAGGCACTGGCGCTGGCTCTCGACTGTGTCAGGCTCGACCCGAGCGGTGCGAAGTCACGCATCGCCGTAGCGCTCTGCCTCATCGACTCAGGGGACTGGTTCGAAGCGATGGATGTGTTCGAGGAACTGCAGGCATCCCATTCCGACGACCCGCGCGTGCGAGCGCTCGGTGGGATATTGGCTTTCGACTGCCCGACGGAGGAGATGGAATCCGCTCTCGCAGTGGGTAGCGTGAGCGAGAGGAAACGCTGGATCAAC